>JANPDX010000608.1:0-8695 GCA_031431695.1 Dehalococcoidia bacterium | reverse complement strand
GAACGCCTCATCGAACAGTTGGAACAAGTGACTGCCGAAGCGTTCTTGGAGCGCCTGAACGCGGCACCGATCGATGACGAACCCGTGACGGCAGAGCAACGAGCGTCACTTGATCGGGCCTGGTACGTGGTTCGGGGCGGCCCCACGGGTGCCACTCGCCTCCTGGGATGAAGTACGACGTCCTTTGGTTTCAAGACGTTGTTGACCAGCTATTCGATTTGGCCGCTCGCCAGCCGCGGCAAGCCTCCACGATCCTCCTGACGGTGCGTTCGTTTGGCCGAGATGGCCACGGAGATGTTAAGAGGTTGGAGGGCCGCAAGGACGAGTGGCGTCTTCGAGCTGGGGATTGGCGAATCCACCTGATTCTCAACGCCGGCTCTGCTTGCGTCACGAAGGTCGACAACCGCAGGGATTCGTATCAGGCCGTTCGCCTTCGCGATGTCGCGACTGCCTGATTCGTCTCACACCCGCCGTGCAGACCTGGACCTGGCGATCATCAACGAACAGGGCGAACCCAGCGTCCGCGGCTTCGCGGTGGTCGAGTTCAGGTGAGGGAGTTGGTAAGGTGAGAAGCATGACAAGTCAGGCTGAACTCCACCGAACCATCGAACGCCTGGTCGAAGAGAATCGCCTTGATGAAGCGATGGCTTTGGTCAAAACGCTTCCTACGATCACTGCGGAAGAGATGGATCGGATTCTGGACGATGCGCCCCTGGATGATGAGCCGCTTGGCCCGGGCGACCTTCACGCGCTTGCGGCGGGCCGGCTCTTACGCGAAGCGCTGGTTGATGAGAGGCGCGATGGTCGCCGGGCCGGTTGGAATACGAGGTCTCTTGGACGCCGGCTGCCGTTGAGCAACTGATGCAAATTTCGCTGCAGCAGCCCAGACAACCCCAACGAATTCTGTCAGCCGTTGCGGGATTCGGCCGAGATGGACACGGCGATGTGAAGAAACTCGAAGGTTCGGAGGAGTGGAGATTACGGTCCGGGGACTGGCGGATCATCTTCACAAAGACTCCTCGCACAATAATGGTGACCCGTGTCGCGAACCGCCGCGATGCCTGTTAACCTTCGCCGTCCTCTCCCTCTCCCTGTATAATCCGCCCCACCCACCCCGCTCGAGGTAACACCATGGACCCGGAAGTCGCAGGTCTTCTCCAGATGATGGCCGCCCAGTCCGCCGCCGCTAACGCCCCGCAGATGTGGGAACTTGAAGCCTCGGTCGCACGAGCTGGCGCTGAAGTCAGCTTCCGGGCATTCAACATGCCCATGCCAGAAGGCATTGTGATCGCTGACCGGACTGTCCCCGGCCCAGCAGGACAGATACCGGTCAAGGTGTTCACGCCTCAAGGCGCCGGGCCTTTCCCGCTGCTCGTGTTCATCCATGGTGGCGGCTGGGTGATTGGCTCGCCCGCGACACATGCCCGGCTCTGCGCCGAGCTTTCGGGCGGAGCTGGCTGCGTCGTAGTCAGCCTCGATTACCGCATGGCCCCGGAAAACCCGGCCCCCGCGTCCCTCGATGACTGCGTGGCCGCAATCCGCTATATCGTCGCCAACGCCGCAGAGTTCGGCGCCGACGGCTCCCGTTTCGCCATTGGCGGCGATTCGGCGGGCGGTAACCTCACAGCCTGCTCGGCGCTGCGCTTGCGCGATGAGGGCGGCCCCCAGGCAAAGCTGCTCCTTCTGTTCTACGGAGCATTCACAGGCGACAACACCCTGCCATCGGTCATCGAAAACGGCGAAGGCAAGATCCTGACCCGGCAGGCCATGGAGTGGTTCTACGGGCACTACCTCAGTGGTGGCGCCACGACCGACGATCCCTACATCGCTCCGATCAAGGGCGACTTAAAGGGCCTTCCCCCGGCGCACCTGATTGTCGGCTCCCAGGATCCGCTACTCGATGACAACCGCCTGTTCGCCGCCGCGCTCAAGGCTGCTGGCGTGCCCGCCACCCTCAGCGTTTACCCGGACCAAGTCCACGTCTTCCTTCAGCTGACGGCGATGCTCTCCGGGGCCCGCAAGGCCATGGCCGAGGCCACGGAAGCGCTGAAGACCGCCCTCGCCTGAGCGGCGTTACGCGGCCTCGGACGTTGCTGCTGGACCGGTTGGCTCCGGCGTCGGCACGTATGCCCTCCGCCAAAGGTAAAACATCGGCGGCATTACAAAAAGGAAGTACACGGCCACGAAGCCGAAGGCGAAACGTATGGACACTTCGTCTGTAATGAAGCCCACGATCGGTTCGAAGAAGGCCACCTGGACCGCGAGCACCAGCGACGACACGCTGAGCACCGTCGCGCGGGTTTCGCTGGGCGTGTGCTGGTTGATGTAGGTGTCGATGGTTGGGCGCATGAAACCCTGGATCAACGCTGGGACTGCAAACAACGCGAAGACGCCGATGCGGTCCACTGACGACAGCCCGGCGAACGCGACAACCATGCCGATGCATGAGAGCGCGAACATCGCCGGCGCGCCTGTTCGCGCCGCGGCCCGGTGCGCGAAGATGGCGGCCACCACCGCGGCCAGCCGCAATGGCGCCTGGTACACGCCGAAGAGGCCGGTCGCAACATCGTGTTCGATGAGGAACGGCTGAATGAGGATCACGGGCGCGAATCCCGCCATCATCACCGTGGAGCCCAACAGGACCGTATACCGGATCTGGGGCGTCTGCCAGGAATACGAAAACCCCCGCCGCAGGTTCTCAAGGTAGTGCGGCCGAATGTGTTCAACGTGTGGTTCGACCATCGCGAAGGCAATGAACATTGCGATGACGGGGCCAACGAAGCTCACTTGCACCGTTAGTGCCAGGCTCGTGTACGAGGCCAGCAGGCCGCCAAGGATCACGCCCGTCATCCCGGCGCTGATCGAAATCGCGAACCCGCGCCCGACCACCTTCGCGAACCGGCCCTCGACGCCTCCCTGCTTGAACGAGTCATAGAGCAGCGCCTGGTCCGCGCCGCTGCGGCAGGCCGCGGCGATGGCCCACAGCATGTAGTCGGCGAACAGCATCCAGTAGTTGGTGGTGAACCCGAAGCCGGCAATCGTCAGGGCATAGACGCCGGCCCCGATTGCCAGGACTTTGCTGTGCCCGATTCGGTCCGCGAGCGCCCCGAACGGCGCCTCCAGCGCCGCCACCATGAGCCAGAACGGCAGGTCCATCAGCAGGATGTATTTGAGTTCGAGGCCCCGCCCGACTGTCAGGTACTTGATCCAGATGCCGAACCAGAAACCCATCTCCATGAGGAACATGAAGGCGTAATACAAGCGCTCGTTGCGGCGGGCGGCAGCGGCGTAATCGCGGGGCATGGCGGCCTAGGCTACGCGAGTCCTCAAACACGAGCATCGGGGCGGCAGCCAGGATACGGTTCGACCAATTCGGGCGACATGCCGGACAGGCCACGCGAAGGGTGGCCTGTTCGAAGTACCTACCGAAGCGATATCGCCGCCGAACAAACCTATGGGATGTTCGGTATCCACTCGAAGATACCCGCGCCGATGGGCGCATCCGCGTAGCCCCCGGATGTAGCGACGACTCCAAGGACGAGCACCATCACCGCGAAACCCGCCAGGTTCGCGATCACGACCTGAGTCGAATCCGCGTTCGTTACCGACTGTGTCGCGTAGATTGACAACACGAACAGCAGGGCGATTGGCACGATGGCGAACACCGGATACAGGACGGGGATGAACATCAGGACGGAGATGGCCAACGGCGCCGATGCGTAGCCCATGGTCCGGAACAAGGCCTGCAAGTCCGCGGACGCTTTGTACACCTGGACGAGCAGCACATACGCCACCAGTACCCAGACGCCATACAGCACGCCCAGGAAGATCCCGCCCATCAAGAATGTGCGGAGGAACAGGCCATCGGGAGCACTGTCATAGTTCACCTGGATGAACAAGAACGCACCGAGCCCGGCAAGAAGCGCCGAAGCGGCGATGATGATGAAAGCCGGGATCAAGTCGTTTACGTCGTCCCGGACTTCATCGAAGACGGTTGTGTCCAGCCGCGCCAGGCGGAGGATTCGGTTCATTACGAGATTCGGGTTCATGCTGCCTCCTGCATGCGTTTCTGGCCTTCACCACCGTGAGCGCGCTCACGCACTCTCCATGGTTTCTGGCCGGATCGCGCGAACTATAGCACGAGATCAGCGCAAGAGTGCCAAATGGAGCACCAAGGTGATCACATCTTCCTACAACGGGCGCTGGCGTGGCATCCCCGGGCGTCTCGGGTACGTCTTGTGCGTCGCTGCTCGCTTTCGGAACATCGCGACGGAAAGCGTCTCACTCACGACGGGTGACATCGGCAGCGTTCGGTCATGTTCGCAGCCAAGCATGTGCATCGCCTTCCGGGCAGATTCGATCTCCTCGGCAAGGGCGCTTCCCTTCGGCAACGCGATCAGTCCGCCAACCTTCGCCAACGGCGCCGTGTATTCGAGCAACTCAGAAAGCGGCGCAACGGCACGGGCCGTCACCAGGTCAGCCTGCTCCCGGAGTGGTCCGCGTCCGGCCTCCTCAGCCCTCAGGCCGAATACATCCACGTTGGTGAGGCCCATCGTCCGGGTCACCTCCGCGAGAAGCCGTGCACGTTTTTGCAGTGGCTCCACCAGCGCGAACCGGGTCTCGCGGGCGATGCACGCCATCACAATCCCCGGAAAACCGCCCCCGCTACCGACATCGACCACCAGTGAGGCACCATTGGGAACCAGCTCAAGGCACAGCCGCCAGATTTCCAGAGACTCGGCGAAGTGTCGCTGCACCGCATCTTCAGCATGGACAGCCGTGACCCGCGTATGCGGTGCGGCTTCTTCAAGCAGTTGGCTGTGCCGTTGCAACAACGGCAGCCATTCCTCCGGTCGTTCGAAGGAAGGGAACAGGCCTGGCAGATCTTCCCAATCCATACTCAAGCAAGCACTGGCGGCACGTTCATCGGATCGATGATACATTTGGATCATGATCAAAGAGTCCCAGAGTGCGGAGATTGTGCAGACAACCCTCGGAGATGCCCTCCAGGAATATCTCGCCTTACTCAAGCCGGCTCAGTTCCACGAACAGGAAAACTACGTCCGTAAGTACGTGGAACACGCCGATCCGTCAACGAAACCCGGGACACTGACCGGTAGCCGCGTTGAGAGTTACGCGGAAAGCCAAATCCGGGCCGCCGACCCCAACGCCCAGAAGCGCGTGGAAGCCCTCAAGGCCTTCTTTCAGTTCATGAAGAAGAAGAACTACACCACCGCGAACTTCGGAATAAACGTCCGTGTGCGCCGCACTGGTGGCCGCACCGGCACGTCGGCCGTCCGCATCGAAGAGGCACCAGTGGAAATGACGGCCGACGGCCTCGAAGCGCTGAAGCGCGAACTCACTGAAATCGAAGGGCGGATTCCGGACCTCGTGAAGTCCATCGAAGTCGCCCGTTCCGACGGTGACCTCCGCGAAAACGCCCCATACCACGCAGCCCGCGAAGCACTTGCTTTCACCAACGACCGAAAACAGCGCATCGAGACGTCACTCAAGCGTGCCGTCGTCGTCGATCGCTCTGGCCGCGATGAAGGCCTTGCAGCCCTCGGTTCGCAAGTTACGGTCACGCACGTCG
Organism: Dehalococcoidia bacterium; assembly: GCA_031431695.1. Taxonomy (GTDB): domain Bacteria; phylum Chloroflexota; class Dehalococcoidia; order Tepidiformales; family Tepidiformaceae; genus Amarobacter. The sequence goes on along the minus strand of JANPDX010000608.1, from coordinate 3,102 downwards.
AGAAGAACAAGCAGGTCAGCTATCAGCTCGTGAGCTCTCGCGAAGCGAACGCCGGCCAGGGCCGTCTTTCGGTTGAGTCTCCCGTCGGCAAGGTGCTCCTCGGGCGCCGCCTCGGAGACGAAGTTGAAGTCGAAACGCCCCAGGGACGCATGCGCTACCGCGTGGATAGCGTCTCCAACGGGAATTAGGTCTTTCCCCGATCTGAAACTGGCGCCGGTGCATCCTGTCGTACGTAACTACACAGGATGTGGCCAGATATGCGATTCGCCCAGCGCGATCAGGGGAGCTGGCGGACTACGGCACGGGTAAGTCCCTATCCCCCGGCGATACGCGTGCCCACGATACTCCTGCCGACAGGAGGAATGTCATGCTGGTCATAGGCGATATCAAGTGTCTCCACTGCGCGCACGTCAGTGGCCGGTGGGTCGGCCCGAATGGAGCGCCGCTTGCCCTGTCCGGGCTTCGCAACCATGTACCCGGCGAACGCGAGGATCCCTCGGCACTCGTTCGCTGCGCCCGCTGTGACGGGCCAGTGTTCCTTGAAGACGCCGGCCTGGTGATTTCTAGCTACCGCATTCGACGAATCCGGCGAATGCGCGAACAGATTGCCGCCCTGGACGCGTACCGCGCAGCCTGATCCGCGTCAGGCATCGAGACTCTTCAACCGGCCCTGCTCAACGCAGCAGCGGCCGGTTTCGCGTTAGCAGCAGTCGTCCTTATAGCCGCAGCGATAGCAGACGGCGAGTCGCGACCCCTTGATGTCCGCCATCAGTTCGCCACAACGGATGCAACGCTGGGTTGGGATTGCCGGGTTGGCCATGGTGCGAATTGAGCCACCATGCTCCTTGGCTGTCAAGGTCTAAACGCTAAACCGCTTGACAACATTATCATTTCTTGGCTAGATTCTGGGCAGGTTTGGTTGATGAACCCCATCGCCGCGTGATCAAGCCGGCCAAGAGTCGCGCACCCCGCCTCTCTTCTGCGAGGGCCCCCGAGCAATCGGGGGCCTTCGCCCTCATCCGGCCGACAGCTTCGATGCGCCGGGAAGCTTCGCGGAAATCACGGAGTTTTCGGACATCGTCCATGCGCGCGACAACGTCCTCGTTCAAACTGCATCAAACGAATCATCTTCGAGGGTTAGTCTCTTGCAACTCGGCTGGCTTGTGCGCGTCGGTGCGCTCTTCGCAACCGTCGCACCGCTTTCGCTGGTGCTCGCCTGCGGTGGCGGTGGCGACGAACCTTTTGGCGAATCCACCGGCGAACCAGGCGCCAATGTCGTCGACCAGGACAACCTCAAATTCAAACCGTCGTCACTCTCCGTGAGCGTTGGCGAGGTGGTCACATTCAAGAACGGTGAAACGTCCATCCACACCGTCACAATCAACGGTAAGAACGAGTCTGGCACGATGAAGAAGGACTCGGAATTTCGATGGACCGCCCCATCGGCCGGGACCTACAAGGTCACCTGCGACTACCACCCCCAAATGAAGGCGACCATCACCGTCAAATAGGACGGGGACGGTTACGGGGACTTGAACGCCGTTTCCGCGCCGATTCGCAACACAACGTCCGCGTCCGCGGGCATCTCGCCGTTGGGTTCGAGCACCCGCAAATCGAAGAGCCCGCCCAGTTTCTCAGTGGTGTAGGGCTTGCCAGTCAGGTCAAAAATGCCGGGCTCGCCCCCGCCTTCTGTCTTCACCAGCCGCACGAACTCGGGCGGGATGCCGTACGCGAGCAGATGCTTCTGCGCCGCCTTCGCCAGCGATTCCTGTCCCGCCGGGTACTGGAGCACCAGCACCGCTTGCTCGACTCGGAATTCCGGGTCCGCGAAGAACCGGTCGATGATCTCGTAGAGCTTTTCGGTGTTCGAAAGAAGTATCAGTTGGCCGTCTTCCGAAATGCCCCCGTACATCGCAGGCGCCATCGAGAAACTTTCTATCTCTGCCAGGTCCAGTTGCCTGGCCAGGAGTGCAAACCCCGGTATGACCGCGCCATCGATGTCCGAACGAAATGCATGCTTGTACGCATCCCAGAGCTCTGGGACCTTCGCCAGGTAGCCAAGTTCGACCGATTTGTTCGCCACCGATTGGATCACCAACTGCTGCCGGTCGATGCGCTTCAGGTCTCCATCGGTCCGGACCCGTGAGTACCCAAGCGCCCTGGCGCCGTCCATGTGCTGGAGCCCCGCTTTCACGGTCTGGTCCGGGAACAGGTCGAGTACGTCAGTTCCGAAATCGGAAATGTCCGCGGGGACGTCCACGTCTATGCCTCCGACTGCATCAATCAATTCGACGAACCCCACCCAGTCGACCACGACGAAGTGGTGGATATCGATACTGAAGTTCTTCTCCACCGCGGCGACTGCCGCCGCCGCGCCACCGCCCGGGTACTTGTAGAACTGGCCGTACCCGTAAGCAGCATTAATCTTGTTCTGCGCCCAGTCCCCGGGCACGTCCCCATAGGGGATGTCCGCCCAGGTGTCTCTTGGTATTGTCAGCAACTGCAAGCGGTTGGCGTGGGTGTCGATGCTTGCGATGAACATCGTATCGCTGCGAAAGCTTGCGTTTTCCGGTTCGTTCGGGCGCCGGTCGAGACCGAGAAACAGGATGTTGATGCGGTCATCGGGCCGCCATGCTCGCCGCTTCGCCGTCGCCACTCCTGGCAGTGAAACGTCGATGCCAATGTCCGTCGCCGGGATGCCAACGGAAATCGAGGGCAGCGCAAGTTCATTCGCCGGGAACAGGTAGCCATCGATTTGTTGGTATGCGATCAGCGACAGGTAGACGGCGCCAAGGCTGGCGCCAATAATTGCCGCCACCCACGCGCTGCGCCGTGAAAGGCGTACGTTCATTTTTTAGGATCCACTCGCGCCGAATTTTTGCCGCCCTCGAAGCGCGTGGCTCCCCCGTGAAGGAACGCGTAAAGCCGAATGTCCCGTCGCCTTCTCGTTCGCAATGGAGTTCTCGCCCTTCCCTCAGGCCCGGCGCGCGCCGACCTGCTCTGTCACGATAGCCGAATCGTTGCCATGGGCCATGATATCCAGGCAACCGACGCTGATGTCATTGACGCGGAGGGCCTCACCGTCGGGCCTGGATTCATCGA
>JANPDX010000607.1:0-5640 GCA_031431695.1 Dehalococcoidia bacterium | reverse complement strand
TCCTCGATTGCACGCAGATCATTGCTGGCCCACTGGCCGGATCGCTCCTATCCGAAATGGGCGCTGACGTCGTGAAGGTCGAACCGCTCGAGGGCGAGCCGTGGCGGCTCCAGGCCGAAGTTATCCCCAAGGAAAGCAAGGGCTTCCTCTCGCAGAACCGCGGTAAGCGCGGCATGGCCCTGAACTTCAAGGACCCGCGCTCTGCCCCCATCCGCGATGCACTCATCGGTTGGGCCGACGTACTGCTCACGAACTACCGGCCAGGCGTCCCAGAACAACTCGGTATCGACTATGAATCCGCTCGCCGAATCAAGCCAAACATCATCTACGCGGAAAACACAGCCTTCGGGAAACTTGGCCCGGACGCCAACCGGCGCGGCTACGACATCGTGGCGCAGGCCATGAGTGGCCTCACGACTTCCAACCCGAACGTCCAGAACGGCCTCCCCATGCAAGTCGGCTTCGCTCCCGCGGACGTCGTGACCGGAGTGGCGCTCGCGTGGGCAATTACTGCCGCGCTCTTCCACCGCGAACGGACCGGCGAAGGCCAGGCGATCAATTCCTCGCTGCTGCTCTCTTCGCTGGCGCTCCAGGCTGGGTCCCGCGAGATATCCGCTTTCGATGCCGAGCCACGCGAACGGCGTCTTGCCGCGGTGGTTGCCCTGCGAGAGAGCGGCGCGGAGATTGCGGATGTCTATGCGGCGCGCCGCGCTCTCATGCCAGAGCTCGCTGGCAACGTCTATTACCGGCCCTACAAGACCCAGGATTCCTATCTCGTTATTGGGTGCCTTGGTCCAGGCCCGCGGCAGAGGCTGCGCGAAGCGCTCAACTTCCATGACCCGCGCTACGAACCTGGATTCGACCCGGCCACCCTTAAAGAGGTCGGCACAAAACTGATCGCGTTGTGTGAGGCCAAGTTCCAAGAACACCCGAACGACTACTGGATCCCGTACCTCGACTCCATGGACATCGCCGTCGGGCCCGTGCGCTTCATCGAAGAGATGTGGACCGACCCGCAGGTTGCCGCGAACGGCTACCTCCTTGAATACGAACACACGCTTCTCGGGCCTCTTCGCGGGCCGGCGCCGATGGTCCAGATGTCCGGTACTCCGACGCGTATTCAGCGAGCCTCACCGGCGCTGGGTGAGCACACCGCCGATGTCCTGGCCGAAATCGGCTTCAGCGCCACCGATATCGACCAATTCCGCGATGCGGGGATCACCAATTAGGGCCGCAACCATCCGGTCCGTTCAGCACTTCCCGCCTCGAACGCCTCAAGCCAGCCCTCGCTCTCGTCCGTCAGGACGCGGGTCACATCATCGAACGTTTCGAACGCCCGGACGCGAGGATGTTCTCCTTGCAACTGCTCCAGCAGGGTGCTGCGCGCGAAGACCGCCTGGGCGAGTTTCGCCGCTGGCACATCGCTCGCGCCGTCGCCCGCATACGCGACAAAATCGCCGGAGTTCTGGAACGCGGCGGCATAGCTCAACTTGAACCCGTCTTCCACAGCGATTCCGCGGGGACTGAGGTAGGTTACCTGCCAGCGATACTCGAAACGCGTGCGCCCGGCGTGCCGCGCTACCCGTTCCACCCCGAGCGCATCCAACACGGCATCGACATAGAAGTCGAAACCGTTGCTCACGATCGCCGGCACCCAGCCGTTCCAGTGAGCCCAATCGAGCAGCTCGATGAATCCGGCCCGCGGTGTGACCGCACTTGCCGCGAAGCGTTTCATTTCTTCCAGGGGCGCATCGATTGTCGCCAACGCCGCGGCATTGAACTGCTCCACTGTCAGCCGCCGCATGTGGTACTGGGCTTCGAACTCACGCCATTGGGGTTTCGCGAATCGTTCGAACACGAGGCGCGCGGTGTTCTCCAACACAACCGTGTCATCGAAATCCAGGCAGAGGATATTCGTCACGGTTCAAGTCTCGCATACCTGATACTGTGGCCGATGGAACTCTCGCGCGCCCGCTACCTGGCCAGCCTCCGTGGCCGCGAGGCCATGCGCGGACTTCCAGACTCCCTCCCCGTCGCCGACCCGGTCCGCCTCGCCACCGAACTGAGGCGGTCGTTCCCTCCTGAAGAAGCGTCTGCCCTGGCCGAACAACTGACCTTGCGCGCCCGCGCGCTGCGCAATCAGAAGACGACACGGGACTGGCTCTACACGGCTCATGGGCTGGAGATGGTCACCCACCCGGTAGTGGCGGCGCATCGGGCTGCTCGGATGGTCGGCTGGGAGGTCCCGGCTATCGACCTCACGGCGGGGATCGGCGGTGACCTTTCCGCTTTGGTCGAGGCTGGCCTGACGGCATTCGGCGTCGAACGCGAGGCGGTCCACGCCATCTTCGCCGCGGCGAACTCCGGCGCGCCTATCGCACGCGGCGATGCGGCCTGTGCCCCGTTCGACCTGACCCGATTCGGCATACTCATCGATCCCTCCCGCCGTGAAGGAAGCACTCGCCGCTTCAACCCGGCCGCCTTTTCGCCCCCTTGGGATGTAGCGCTTGCTCTTGCCGCGGCATCGCCCGCCGCGGTTGTCAAGGCGCCACCGGGTATCGGCGCCGAATACGTCCCGCCGGTGGCCGAACTCGAAGCGGTCCAGCTCGGCGGCTCAATGAGGGAGACCACACTCTGGTTTGGCGAGGGCGCGAGGCCCGGTTTTCGGCAGGCCACCCTTCTTCCGGCCGGTGCGACTCTCAATTCCACGGACCCGGAAGCGTCGCCCGTGCCCGGCGCGCCCGCGGCCTTCCTCTTCGATCCCGAGTCCTGCGTCACACGTGCAACGCTCGTTACCCATCTCGCGAACCGCCTGGGCGCTCACCTGCTCGACTCCCACATCGCCTACCTCTGCGCCTCGCAGCCCGCGTTTTCTCCCCTCGCTGCCACCTTCGAAGTCCTCGACACACTCGCGTTCTCGATTTCACGGTTGAAAGACCGCCTTCGCAAGGGCAACTGGCGCCCGGACGAGATCCGCCGACGCGCCTTCCCCGTTGAACCCGACGAAATTCGCAAGCTCCTGGGCCGCCTTGAAGGTGAACCCGTGACGCTGCTTTTCACGACAATCGCCAGCCGTCGCACGGTTTTCATCGCCCGGCGTCTTTTCGCCCCTGCCTGAACCCGTCACAATCTCCGAATGCCGACACTCTTGCTCTCTCACGTCATCAAGGAAAGCTACGGTGCCCATGTGGCCTCAGCCTTCCCGGGCCTCGAAACCATCGTCCTACCCGCCGATTCGGACCCACGGCTCGGCGAAGCCGACCTCGCCCGAATCGACTATGCCTTTTTCTCTCTCGACATTTTCCCGTCTTCCTCACGCTCGTTCTTCGATTCCGTCCAGGCCGCCCCGAACCTGAAGTGGATCCACGTCATGAGTGCGGGTGTCGATCACCCGGCATTCCAGCGCTTGCTCGCCCGCGGCATTCGGATGACCACATCGTCGGGTTCGACCGCAAAGCCCATCGCCCAATCGGTCATTGGCGGCATGCTTATGCTCGCCCGGGGCTTCCTGCCCTGGGCCGACGCCCAGCGGCGTCACGCCTGGGAGCCCATTCGCGGCCCTCAGACACCACCTGACCTCGTCGGCCAAACGATGACCGTGGTGGGACTTGGCGCTATCGGCGCCGAAATCGCCCGAATCGCCTCGGCTATCGGTCTCCATGTCATCGGTGTCCGGCGAAGCCCGTACCGCGAAGGCGACCCCGTTGGCGCCCTGGTGCCGCCCGCGCGCTTGCTCGAAGTAGCCCCTCGAACTGACTGGCTCGTCCTCGCCTGCCCGCTTACCGACGAAACACGAGGCCTCGCAAGCCGCGAAGTCCTCGCCGCCCTTCCAAAAGGCGCGCACGTCCTCAACATTGCCCGCGGTGAAGTGGCGGATGAGCCCGCCCTCATCGAAGCACTTCAGTCGGGCCACCTGGGCGGCGCCTACCTGGATGTCTTTTCCCGCGAGCCCCTCGATTCGGCCTCGCCCTTCTGGGACATGCCGAACGTCATCGTTTCCCCACACAACTCCAGCACTTCGCGTGGCAACGACAGACGGGTAACCACGGACTACTTCCTGCCCAACCTCTCTCGTATGGCGCACGGGCAGGAGCTGATCAATGAGGTAACCGCCTGAGTATTAGCGCCCCTTGAATACCGGTTCCCGGCGTTCCACAAAGCTCAGAGCGCCTTCTTTGTGGTCTTCAGTGGTGAACAGGTAGGCCAGCGCGTTGCCGACATACTCTCCCATTTCAGCCATCGAGCCGTTCACCGAGCGCCTGAGGCCTTCCTTCATATAGCGGAGCGCTATCGGCGGGTTGGCGGCAATCCGTTGAGCCAATTCCATCGCCGTTCCCATCAGTTCGGCGGGCGGAACGACCTTCGAAACCAACCCGATCCGTTCGGCCTCCTGCGCCGAGATGATATCGCCGGTGAACAGCAGTTCAGCGGCTTTTGACGGCCCCACCAGCCGCGGCAAGCGCCAGAGCCCCCCGAGGTCTGCTACCAGTCCGCGCTTAATGAACAGCTCGCCGAACTTCGCGGCTTCAGACGCTATCCGGATGTCCGCGAACAGGGTCAGGTCCATGCCCCAACCGACGGCCGCGCCGTTGACCGCCGCCACGACCGGCTTGTCGCACTCCAGCACGGCCGCGGCGGCTGGCGTTGGCTTTGGCTTTGCATCACGCAGGCGCGTCACGGTCTCGTCCCGCTGTTCGCCGAGCATGATCTGCTTGACGTCGTCGCCCGAACAGAACGCCCGCCCGTTCCCGGTAAGCACCACACACCGCACCTCGGAGTCGCGGTGCGCGTCCCGGAACGCCTGTTCCAGTTCGGCGTACATCTGCCGGTTCAGTGCGTTCATCGTTTCCGGACGGTTCAGGGTGACCACGGCGACGTGATCGTCGATTCGGTAGTCAATGAATTGGGGCATTGCTGGTCTCCTCGGGAGTTCTCTGTGCGATCGAGTCTACTCCTCAGCAAGAACGCGATGGATACGTCGCATGAGTTATACTCGGGGTTATACCGAACGTATGAATGGTGGTCATACTGTGAGTCATACCAAGACAGCCGTTTCACTTCCCGATGACCTTTTCGCTCTGCTACAGCAATCCGCCGAAGCAGAGGGTGCTCCGCGCAGTGCCATCGTCGTACGTGCGCTCCGGAGTTATTTCGATGCTGTGTCGGCGGGCGACTTCAAGGCGCGAATGAACGCCGTCTACGCCGCGCCGTGGACAGAAGAAGAGCTCCGTGAGGAAGAGGCCCTCGCACGGGCTCGCCGAACTGCTGCGAGGCGAATAGGCGAAATGCTGCGCGACTCGGAGGAAGAAACATGGCCGAGCGGGAAATGAGGCAAGCAGAGCTTTATTGGGTAGAAGACGCCGAACCATTCGGTTCAGAGCCTGGATTTCGGCGGCCGTGGCTGATAGTCCAGAACAACCTGACGAACGGGACAGCCATAAACACCATTCTCGCGTGTCCCCTTACGACCAACTTGCGGCACGCTCGGGCTCCGGGGAACGTCGTGATCCAGGCTGGTGTAGCTGGCGTGCGCGCCACGAGCGTGGTTCAGGGCGTGGGCCTCTCCGCCTTGGTCCGGCAACGTTTCGATGAATTTCTCGGACGCATTGTCAGGTGGAAGCTGGGAGAAGTGCTTTCGGG
>JANPDX010000606.1:0-2953 GCA_031431695.1 Dehalococcoidia bacterium | reverse complement strand
CAGCCGACCGAATCGACCTCCTTGAGGATGCGCGCTTCTCCGATCCCGAAGCACGGCTGGAGAACGGCATCGAACTCGTGGGGACCTTGCGCCAGACCTTCGCAAGCAGGCCCGTCGCCGAGTGGCGGGTGATATTCCAAGAGCACGGAATCCCGGCGACCATCGTCGCGGAGATGGAGGATTTGGCGAACGATCCCCAGCTGCGGCTGAACAGTATCGTCGCGCCGCCGACGGATCCGGCCGTGGCAGCGGGGCTGGTTATCAACCACCCGTTGAACATCGATGGCCTGCCCCGGCGGGGTGCCTGGCACGCGCCGGACGTGGGGGAGCAAACGGACGAGATCCTGGCGGAGATGGGGTTCGCTCCGGACGAAGTTTCGGCGCTGCGGGGGCGGGGGGTTGCGGGGTAGTGATACCCCAGCTCCCGCAGTTCTTCGTCGGGCCAGTTTGACGGGAACACGCAGAAGCCGCCGGTGTAGGCGATAGGATCTGGTACTGCTGCGAGGGAGTTTGTGGCGGCCCGTGCCGGGCCCAGCGCCCGCTGAGGGGCGCCAGTCCTTGGGTGTGGACCTCGGATTCGGTTCGTGCGCTCGGTCGCGGGTAAGTTGGGCAAAGGGTAGATTCCGCAAGAGAGAGAAACGATGCCCGGAGCCGCAGCCGTGTACAACGACCTCGCCATCTTCACTGGCCGGGCGCACCCGCAACTGGCCGAGGCTATCTGTGCCCGGTTGGGCAAGCCCCTGGGCAAGATTGATGTGTTCGAATTCTCGAACGAGAACATCTTCGTGCAGTTTCAGGAGAACATCCGGCAGCACGATGTGTACCTGGTGCAGCCGTTCGTTTCTCCGGTGAACACATCGATAATGGAATTGCTCATCATGATCGATGCGGCGCGCCGGGCTTCGGCGGGGCGCATCACGGCGGTCATCCCGTACTACGCCTATGGGCGGAGCGACAAGAAGGACCAGCCGCGCGTGCCAATTACGGCGCGGCTGGTGGCAAACATGTTGGAGACTGCCGGCGCCGATCGGATCCTGACAATGAACCTGCATGCCGGGCAAATCCAGGGGTTCTTCAACATCCCGGTCGATGAGCTGAACGCGCTCTTCCCGGTTTCGAGCTACTTTAAGGCGAAGAACCTGGAGAACTACACGGTGGTGGCGACGGATGTGGGCGGCGAGAAGCGGGCCCGCGACCTCGCGGTGCGGCTGGACTTGCCGCTGGCCATCATCGATAAGCGGCGCAGCGGCAACAACGAGATGGCCGAGGCCATGCACGTTATCGGTGACGTGGAGGGCCGGGGTTGCCTCATCCTCGATGACGAAATAAGCACGGCCGGCACAATCGTCTCCGCGGTGAGCGCTTTGCGGCAGCACGGAGCCGGGGAAGTCATCATCAGTTGTTACCACCCGGTGCTCAGTGGGCCCGCTGTAGAGCGGTTGCGTTCGCTGGACGCTCGCGAAATAGTTGTGACCGATTCCGTGCCGCTTGGGCCGGAGAAACTGCTGCCGAACATGAGCATCATTCCGGTGGCGCCGCAGTTCGGCGACGCGATTGCGCGGATCCACACGGGCCAATCGGTCGGGGCGCTGTTCGTTTAGGGAAGGTCCGGCGCGGAAAGATCAATTTTACGTCGAGTTAACACCATCCTTCCCTGGCTTGTGGTACAAATCGCGTGCCGAGTCGGTGGCGACACCGAACGGGGGAACCACACTCTGGGGTGTATCCGGGCCAGTGGCCCGGTAGGTGACTCCCATCACCGAACCCGTCAGCTAACCCCGTAGGCGTATTGGGAGAGGCGTGGCAGCCGCACAGCCTGCCGCATCAAAGCCTCTCGAACCCACATGGTGGAGTGATCGCGCGCGGCGTAGGCCGGGTGTGGTTGCTGCTCCAGTTTTCGACAGGAGGCAGACTCGATGCTTCGAAACTCGAAGAAGTGGTGGTGGCGGAGGTTCCAGGTTCTGGAGCTTGTCCCCGCCCGTATCTCGCGCGCCCCGATCGAACGCCGGTGCCCCGATTGCAGCGAGCGTTACGACGCCCGAGACCGCTATTGCCCATGTTGCCGTGCGGCGACACCGGAATGGCGGTACGGCTAAAAGGTAGGTCCGTTCCCTCCTCGGTGGTGCTGTTACCCCCTTGGCAGCCCACCAACCCCCTCCAGACAGGCCACACGCGGAAGGCGCGGGTGGCCTGTTTGGATCCGCGAGAGCCTGGAGCAGGCCACCCTGGTAGCCTCGGCCCTCCGTGGCCGCACCTTGTGCGCAGGCTTTCCGTAAGATCGGTCGCAATGCCCGCAGGCGATGAAGCTTCAAGGCCACAATCCAAGCACCGGCCGTACGTACACGTCCAACTTCCGAAATCAATCCGCCTCCCGAACGACGCGTACGGCCATGCGGAGGCCGCGTTCCACGTTGTGTTCCGAGCCATGGAGGCCACGGCTCCGTTTCGGGATGTCGCGCTCGCCGACGCAGTGTGGGACTTGATTGAAGCGCAGAACGAGCGAGCGAAGGTACGAGGTCACGCGGCGTGCCCTATGCCCGACCATTTGCACTTGGTCATCAGCCCGAAATCTGAAGACCTCATCCATGGGGCGAACTCATTCAAGTCGTTCACCACGAGAGCCAGTTGGAGATTTCGGCCAGACTCCGCTCTTTGACAGCCCAGTTTTTATGACCGCCGACTTCGAGATGAGGCGGAGTTCGAAGGCGCGGTGGTCTATGTCCTCAACAATCCGGTGGATGCCGGATTCGTCGGTGATTGGGGCGAGTGGCCGTGGGCAGGTTCGTGGCTGGAGGGGTGACCGCGCGGGTGTGCGGTGCGCCCACGGAGGGGCGCGGCTACCGGCCCACTCGCTCGCGCATGGCTTCGAAATCGACCGAGATGAACACTCCTTCGGCTTCGGCGCAGAGCAGGTCGCCGTGTCGGACTTCGCCGGAGGCGAAGATCTTGCGGC
>JANPDX010000605.1:0-2876 GCA_031431695.1 Dehalococcoidia bacterium | reverse complement strand
GTGAGCCCACGTCTCCCGGCGGATCACCATCGAGACAGTAGACATTCGGACTCCGAATCGAACGGAAAGGTGCGCGAGCGTCCAGCCTTCTTTCGACAGCCGTCGCATCTCGCGCACCTGGTCCTCCGTCAACTTGGATTTGCCGTGGGTTGCGCCGCGGGCGATCCGGCTCGGGTATTGGTGCATCCAATGGTCCTCGCCGGTTGGATGCTGGATGGACTGTTGCTGAACCTGATTGAGTCCTCGGCCCTTTGCCACCATGTCGCGGATGTTGTCTTTCTGTGTCCCAAGGAACAGATGAGACGTACGGACGCATGGCGGGTTGTCACAGGCATGACAGACCATGAGCCCGTCAGGGATCGAGCCGACATTGAGTTCCCAGGAGACCCGATGTGCCAAGAGGTTTCGTCCGCCGGCCTTGAACCGCCCATAGCCTCCCGGCCCCTTGGTCCCCCATTCCCAACAACCTGAGTCCGAAATGGAGACGCGGCCCCAGAACCGTTCCGATAGATAGGTTCGCATGGCAGGATGTTGCACTCCGGGCTGGTCGTAACAACCCTCCCATTGTACGCGATCCTGCCACGCGGTGACACCATTCTTATGGAATGATATCAGTGATCATCTGGAAGTAGCCAGCGTATACGGCCGGCCGGGCATCGAAGCCCATCTCTTCCTCACCACGGAAGCCCGTCAGGTTGAGGTCCCAGCGGGTCCCGGCCTGGTCCGAAGAGTCCACGCGATAGGACTCGCCGTAGTAAACCTTGAACTTCTTCCAGTCGCCGACAACGAGGTTGTCGATGACCGCCGCCGTGCCCTGAAGATCGGCCGCCGCGTCCGGGTAAACCGGGATGCCGAACGGACTGATGAGCGTGCCGGCCGGGGCGTTGATCGCCTCGGGGCCGCCAGCCGGATTGAAGAAGAAGCCGGCCGTGTCCGTGCCCTGGGACAACATGTTCCAGTAGCTCGATGCCGACAGGACCGCGGACAGCCCGCGCCCGCCGGCACTCACGCCGCGTCCGGCCAGCGCGCCGGCCGCCGTGGCGATTGACACGGCGATCGATCCGGCCAGCGTCGTCGCCGAGGGGGAGAACGACGACCGGAAGGCCGCCGGGCCGTTGGTCAGGGCCGAGGTGTAGCCGAACGGCTGGCTCGATCCCGTACCCTCCCGGATGTAGTTGGCCTCGCCCTGAGCGAAGGCCGCTGCGAGTTCGGACAGGACATCCTGCTCCGCCGCCCCGCGCGAGGCGCGCAGGAACTGGTTGCTGATGTCGTAAATCCGGGCCAGCGTGTACATCGTGGCCGTATAGCCGTTGTACGCGAGGTTCAGGTTCTCTTTCGTGTCGCCCCAGGCGATGACCGTGGCTGCGGTCCGTGCCGCGATGCGGAACGGAATGTCAATGGCCGTCGCGGTGACGCCCGGCACGGAAGTGCACAAGGTCCGGTAGATGTTATCCACCGTCGCTGGCGTGATGAACGTATCAACGATCGCGTTGGGGATCACCCAGCCGCCCGTTGCGTCGGTCAGGCCGAGGGTTGCCTTGCCCCAGGCCGTCTCGTGAAGGTACGCCTTGGCGTCGCCCGCCCGGTGCCCCGACAGGGACTCCAGAACGGCCTTGCCTTCGGCCGTGGCGGCCGCGTTGACGTCCGCGCGACCGTCGCGCAGCGCCCGAAGGATGGCCTTGCCTTCGGCCTGCAATTGGGTGTCCCGGCTATTAGCCTGGAACACGCCGAACAGGAAGGCGCCCTTGGTATCCGCGGGGGTGTCCCCGTAGCGGGCCTTGGCGTCGCCGTTGATGACGCGGGCCATCGACGGGGTGCGGTAGGTGTCCGCGAACTGGCGGAAGTCGGCCGAAGCCTTGATGGCCTCGTCGAGCTGCGCGTCGCGCGCCTCTTCCTTGGCCTTGGCCTGGAGGCCGGACAGGATCGCGGCCTGCTTGACCTGCTCCTCGCGGAGCGAGTCATACCGGGCGGTATCCGTCTCCCTCGCGGCCTTCATATCGGTGACGATCTCGTCGAGCCGCTTGGCGGCCTCGCCGATCGCCGTAGCGGTGACTGTCGTCGGGTTGCTATCCCCGAGGATGGCCTCCCGGACGAACTGTTCAGGCATTCGGTTTCTCCTGTACGTGGTATGCCGGTTGACGTTCGAGGACGGCGGACGCTCGCGCCATCGCCTCCTCCAGTGCCGCAAGCGCGGCCCGTAGGTCCGACTCGTTGCGGGCTGCCAGCACTCGCCCGGCCTTCGCCCCGAGGTCGCCACGTGAGGTCCCTCGGAGGTCGGCACTGAGGTCGCCCAGCGCACGCTCGATATCGTCCCAGAACGCCGCGCTGGGGGTGGTGCCCTCATCGAGCATCGCCTTCAGCGGGCGCAGGATGCTGTGTGTGTTCTGCGGGGAGGTCGAAAGCGTCTGGCGCATGTACGGCCAGACGAGGATCTCCCCGTTGCTCGCCTTGCGGGTGAGCCCCGCCGCGGACTCTGACGAGCCGAAGATTTGCCCGCCCCGTTCGGCCAGCCGGCGGATCAGGTCCAGCCGCTTCTCGCCGTGCTTCAGCCAGACATCGACCCACCAGCCATCCTCGTCCATGACGAGGTTGATCGCCTTGCCGATGACCGTCCGGCCCATCGTCACGTCGGCGCCGTGGTGCCAGTCGGTCGGTCGGGAGTCAAACCACGCGGCCTTGATATCGGTCCGTTCGGTGAACGTCTCCCCGTCAATGTCAACCCCTCGAGGGAACAGCGGCGAGGGGATCGGTCCCCCAAACGGGATCGCCAGAAGGCGGAAGCTGTCGTCGTCGAGAACGGTGGCCTTGACGGGCCGTAGCATGCCGCTCCTATTCTCTGCCCTTGGCAATAGTGTAGCCGACGTTTCAAGCATGTC
>JANPDX010000604.1:0-1789 GCA_031431695.1 Dehalococcoidia bacterium | reverse complement strand
GGCCTCGGGCTCACCGAGGAGATTCCTTTCCTGGCCCGGCAGCAACGCATCACATTCCAACGCTGCGGTGTCATCGAGCCGCTATCAATCGCTGGCTATCTTGCGCATGGTGGGTTCAAGGGCCTGCAGCGTGCGCTCGAGTTGCAACCCGCAGCGATCGTGGAGGCAGTGACTACCTCCGGCTTGCGGGGACGCGGCGGGGCCGGGTTCCCCACCGGTATCAAGTGGCGCACCGTCCTGAACGAGCCGGACGGACAGAAATACATTGTCTGCAACGCCGATGAAGGTGACAGCGGGACCTACGCGGATCGCATGCTCATGGAAGGCGACCCACTCGCCCTGATCGAAGGAATGATCATCGCCGGGGTCGCCGTCGGAGCAACCATCGGATACGTCTACATTCGTTCGGAGTATCCCGATGCGTTCAGGTCGATGCTGAAAGCGGTTGATGTCGCTCGTCAGAGCGGTTACCTCGGCTCAGGTGTCCTGGGGAGTGACATCCCCTTCGATATCGATATCCGACTTGGCGCCGGGGCGTACATCTGCGGCGAAGAGACGGCCTTGCTTGAAAGCCTCGAAGGAAAACGGGGGATCATCCGCCCGAGGCCGCCGTTGCCAGCCGTCAGCGGCCTGTTCGGCAAACCCACCGTGGTGAACAACGTGCTTTCGCTTGCGACTGTCCCAATGATTCTCGCGGATGGTGCGGAGGCCTATGCGGCACTGGGCACGGGGCGGTCCCGCGGGACCGCCGTGGTCCAGCTGGCCGGAAACGTGCGCCAGGGCGGCCTCATCGAAGTGCCATTCGGGGTGACGTTGCGCGAGTTGGTCTTCGACTTCGGGGGAGGGACGGCCACCCGGCGGCCCGTTCGGGCGGTCCAGGTTGGCGGCCCCCTGGGCGCCTATTTCCCGGTCGAACTGCTCGATACACCGGTTGACTACGAAGCAATGGCTGCCGAAAAAGGCTTGCTTGGCCACTGCGGCATAGTTGTCTTCGATGACACCGTCGATATGGCAAAGCAGGCTCGATTCGCGATGGAATTCTGTGCCGCGGAGAGTTGCGGCAAGTGCACACCGTGCCGTATCGGTTCGACCCGCGGCGTCGAGGTCATCGACCACATCATCTCGGGCGAGCCGGCGAACGCCAACTTCGACCTGCTCGATGACCTGCTCGAAGTCATGCAGGACGGGTCACTCTGCGGTCTCGGAGGACTCGTCCCAATTCCGGTCCGCAGCGCACTGCGCCACTTTCCCGAAGACTTCGACCGCCAGCCCGCCAGCTACGAGGAGGCAATCCCATGACGCTGATCAAGGAGCTTGATTACGGCACCCCGCCCAGCGCGGCGACAGCAACCGTCACCCTGGAGGTTGATGGTAAGAGTGTGACCGTGCCCGCCGGGACCTCGGTGATGCGGGCGGCGATGGAATCTGGCGTCCGCGTGCCCCGGCTCTGCGCCACGGACAGCCTGGATCCATTCGGGTCGTGCCGCCTTTGTCTCGTCGAAATCGAGGGCCGAAAGGGCACGCCCGCCTCCTGCACCACCCCAGTCGAAGCGGAAATGAAGGTCACCACGCAGTCAGCGAAACTCGCGCGCATGCGCCGCGGCGTCATGGAGCTCTACATCTCGGACCACCCGCTCGACTGCCTGACCTGTCCCGCGAACGGCGACTGCGAGTTGCAGGATATGGCTGGCACCGTCGGGTTACGCGAGGTCCGTTACGGGTACGAGGGGGCGAACCACCTCACCCAGGAAAAGGACGAATCGAACCCCTACTTCACCTTCGACCCGGC
>JANPDX010000603.1:0-2167 GCA_031431695.1 Dehalococcoidia bacterium | reverse complement strand
CGGAGATTTCCTGTTTTGACCCCGTCGGATTGCTTGGAGGGGGACTCGCGGAGTGCGGACCCCTCGGTTTCTTTTTCGCCCATTGAAAGCCTCTCCTCGTGCTCTGTCAGGTTCAGCCTATCCCTCGTGTCAAGGGTGGCGCTACCCGGGCTGCGGGGCCTCGGTGTCATCCGTGGGCGGGCCCTTGGCGGCGGTCTCTTGCCACCAGTGGACCACGCGATGACGGAAGCGGTCCCAGCGTTCGCGTTCGAGCAGGACAAGGAAACCGAAACCGATCAGCGCGGTGCCGCCAAGGCCCAGGAGCAGCCAGTACGGCGTCGAGAAGAGGCCACCGGTGACCATGCGCATCGCGGTGATGGTCATCGTGGTAACACCCGCGGCGACCAGCCAGCGGCCATGGAGCACGAGTCCGACGAGAAGCATCACCAGGGCGATGCCAATCAGTTCGAGGCCGAATTTGCCACCGCCAGGTTCGAAACTCTGCTCGGCCGGTGGCAGCACGAGGAACAGCGCGCCGGCGAGCATCACTGCTTCGTGGACGAGAAGGTGATGTTTGATGAACTGGGGAGAGGTGCGGAACGTCAGGCCGATGATGACGAGGTACGCGCCGATGGGGGCCGTGTAGGCCTGGACGTTGCCCGGTTCGTACGAGGCGATGCCCATCAGCAGCGCGACAAGCAGGCCGGCGCTGCCACCGATCCAGACCCATCTCTTCCAGAGCCGAAGGCCTTCGCCCGTGACGGCGGCTGAAGCCATGGCGAGGACGGCGGCGGCCAGCGCCCACTCGGAGGTGGTAACGAGGCTTGTCCCGGAGCCCGGCTCTTGCTGCTTCTGAGAGAGCAACAACCCCGCGACGAGGCCCGAAATGAGCCATGGGCCCCACGAGAGATAGGCGATGACGAGGTCGGCTTCGCCCGGGGACGGCGAGTACTTGCGGAGGCGCGTGAGCACGGCCCACTCGGCCACGGCAAGGGCGGCAAACCCGAGCGGCAGATAGGCCATGTCCAGATCCTGCCAGCGCCAACCGGCCCAGACGGCAAGGAAGAGGAAGGAGTTGGCGACACCGAGGAAGGCCCAACGGCGGACGCCGAAGCAGGCGACAACCGGCCCGGCGGCGGCAGCCGCGAGCACGCCGGTAAGCGTCCCATCGGAGCCGATGGCCAGGAAGGTGGCAATGGTCATGCCGGAGAGGCCGACTGGGGCAAACGTCCAGAGCGCATCGCGACGGAGCAAAGGCAGGGCGAGGATGAGCCATGGGACGGTGGCGACGGCCGCCAGCGCCCACGCGCGATCGGCGCCTTCGATGCCGAACAGGCCGTTGAACGGGGCCGCGGCGCCGAACAGGAAGGCGAAGCCGCCCTGGATGAGCACAATGCGCTCGGCGCGGAGGACGGCCGCTGTTGGTTCGGGCCAGAAGAGGCGCACGATGCTGCCGGACGACCGGGCGGCGGCAACGAAGATCAAGGCGGCCGTGATGAGTTCGGTGGAAAGCCCGTGTTCCGGGTGGGTGTAGTTCACCGGGAGCACGGCAAGCGTTGAGACCGAACCGATGACAACCGCGTAGGCCCAGGTGATGCGATCGAGGACGCGCACTTTGCGAAGGACCGGTTCGGTGGCCATCATCGTCGCGGCGATGGCGAGTGCGGGGTAGGCCCACCACTCGGGAGGGACGCCTGCGGCCCAGAGCGAGGAAGCTCCGAAGATGGAGCCGAGGATCGGCGGCCCCACGGACGTTTTGTCGCGGAGCGTGACCGTGTGCCACGCCCAGGCGAGCAAAATGAGGCCGTACGAGACGGGCAACTGCCAGCGCACAGGGTCGGGTTCGAAGGCGAGGCTGTGGGCGCCAAGCAGTGCGGCGGCTCCGAAAACGAGCGAGGCTGCGCGCCAGCGGTCGCGGTAGATGGCTTCGAAGTAGGCGGGGACGAAGTAGCCCGCGCTGGCGGCCGCTATCCAGGCGGTCATCCACTCGAGGCGCATGTCGAATTCGGCCCAGCCGAGGGATGCACCGAAGGCCGCGGCCAGCGCTGGCAACACAGCCACTGCTTCACGGTTTGCGAAACGCCACCACGCGACGACGAAGGCGGTGGCGATGAGCGCTTCGCCGTAGGCCAACGGGAGCGCACGGTGTGCGGCAGCGGCATCGGTTTGCATCGCCTGGGCCATCGAC
>JANPDX010000602.1:0-17080 GCA_031431695.1 Dehalococcoidia bacterium | reverse complement strand
GCCGTGAAAGCCCATCCGGTGCTCATCTCGGCGACAGCCGCCCTGCGTGGCGCTCATGGGCGTCCGATGGCGAAAAACGTGAAACCATCGTGCTTCAGTGGACACTGCACCTGTGACTTCGTAAAAAACATGCTTGCCCCGGAGGAGTACGAAATCGCCCACTACGCCATCTATTCGAAGAACGACGGTGTGGTTGAGTGGGAAAACTGTATGGAGGACGACCCGAAGCTGAACGACGAAGTGAATTGCACCCACATCGGCATGGCCTTCCACCCGGGCGTTTACCGGGTACTGGGACATCGACTTCGCCAGCAGGGCGCCGAACACCACCCATCCTGGCGCTGAAGCGCGCCGTCGCAGCCCAACAAAAAAGGCCCGGTCGAGAGACCGGGCCTTTTGTTCGAGAGCCGAACAAGGAACCTCGGCGGCCTACCGCGCTACCGGCGGCGGGCCGAAACTGTCGCGGAACTCCGGCAAGGGCCCTCGAGCGAGAGCTTGTTCCCCCGGTTGTCGTATACCGACCGCGGCAGAAAGGACCTCGCCGGTGCCGTTTCGGAGCACAAGAACCAGCGCGACAGTTCCGTCGTTCTGTCCGGTGGCAACATTCGCAACACCGTCGCGCTCCCAGGCCACAACCCACACGTCCTGAGGGTCAGTGCTATAGAAGCCCGTGGTGATAGAGGTCATCAGTTCTGTGACCGCAGGCTCGTAGCGGATGTCTACAATTGCCAAGTCCTCGAGAGATATGTTACCCAGTGTTTCTTGGAGGTACTTCGATGCGAACGACTCGGCGCTAGTGCGGATCGATGCCGAGTCTTGAACCCGCTCATCGGCGGTCGCGGAGTCAAAGGTGTTAGCCCTCAACGCGAGGCCGCCGACACTCGCGAGGATGACCAACGCAGCGATAAGGCCAAGTCTGTGACTTCGATCCACGTTATCCTCCCGTTACCAGTACGTGTAGATCCAGACGTCGTCGTAGCCGGACTTCACGAATTTCGCGTGCTGATCGCCCTGGAACCCGCAACTATTCGAGCCGCTCCACTGCCCGTATAGATCGGGCGCTTCCGCGTCACCCACCGTTCTGTTGATCTTTCGGATGCTCCCGTACGACCCAGGCCGCGATCTGACTCCGGCGCCGGAAGCCAAGCACCGAAAGGATCTCGTGGACGTGTGAGTTAACGGTGCTCGGTTCGACCGACTGCTCGGCTGCGATCTCCTTGTTGGAATACCCTTGCGCTACAAGCTGGGCGACCTGCCATTGACGTTCGGTGAGCCCGTGGATTCTGACAGGCATTGAGCGCCGCCCCCCCCGCGAATTTCTGATTATTCCCGCGGGGGTCGCTGAAGTCCCGCTGAGTATCCCACGCACCCACGGCGGGTCAAGTAAACTGCGTGCAAATTCGAAATACCAAAAGGCCCGGTCTCTCGACCGGGCCCTTGCGCTGGCACTGAACCGCTCAGTCCTCAGTCCTTTGCACTTTCGTCTGCTTAGACGGCTGCCTTTTCTTTCTTGGCAGCCTTGGCGGCGGCGGGCTGCATCGCGGCGAAGCCCTTCTTCACGATGTCGGTCATCGGGTTGGCGGTAGCCCAGGTGCGCGCCACTTCGACGGCGGCCTTGGCGGTGTCCTGGTTGGCCTGGACGAGCTTCTCGACGACTTCGCGGGACTCGCCGCTGGCGCCGAGGGCTTCCTGGTAGATCGTCTGGGTGAAAGCGAGGGCGCGGCCCTGGGCGGCGGTCGTCGCCTCGAGGACGGCGGTGTAGAACTGGCCCATGTCGCTCGGCTCGCCGGCAAGCTTCTTGCCCAGTTCGAGCGCTTCGCGCTGGCCCTTCGCGACGTCAGTCGCAAACTGCTTTGAGACCTTCATGCCTCGGTCGTTGGCCTTGGCAACAGCTTCGACCAGGACGTCGTAGCTGGCGAGGAGGCTGTCAAAGTACTTCTGCATGTATTCGTTGGTTGCCATGTTGGGTAGGTTCCTTCTTCTTTGTGGGGTTTCGAGCGTTGAGTCGCTCCCATCTAGATGCAAGTTACACATAGCTGCGGAACTTGTCAACTATCTGCTTCTAAGTGCATACTGCATGTACCAGAGGGAGCCCCTATGACCGACGACGCCATCAGCATGAAACCCCGTCTCCATGGCGAGATGCTTTCGACCAGCCTTCTGGCCTTCCTGAAAGGCTGGAACGCCTATGGGTACCAACTCGCCCAGAAGCTCGCCGCCGCCGGGCTGCCCGAGTCTGACAGCGGCACCGTCTACCGCACGCTTCGTCACCTCGAGAAGACCGGCATGGTTTCGTCCTTCTGGGACACCTCGGAAAGCGGTCCCGCACGGCGAATGTACTCGCTCACGAAGGCAGGCGAACTCTTCCTCTCCGGCTGGATCGATGTCCTCCAGAACTACCAGAGAATCCTCCAGGGCAGCCTCGAGGTGTTTCTTCCCGCATCCCAAGAACCTGAAGACACAACCGCACCAGCCGCGAGCTAGACTCACGACGTATACGGCCGAAGGAGGCACGTTTCCATGGCAGACCAGACCAATATCGATCCCCTGGCTATGTGGCGCGACTGGGTCGCGAATTCGGAACGCCAGTGGAATGGCTTCCTCAACAACGCCATGGCCACTGACGAGTTCAGCCAGTCCATGGGCCGCATGATGGACGTCTACCTCAACGTCCAGAAGAACATGAACGAAGTGATGGGCCGTTACCTGCAGATGGTTAACGTACCCACCCGCGAGGACATCCTCGCGGTCGGCGAGCGGCTCTCGCAGATCGAAGACCGGCTCACCCGCATCGAGGATGCCGTCACCAGCGACCGGAGCACAGCTCGCCCGGGTCCTGCCGTGTCCGCGGCAACAGCTTCTTCAGTGGCTCGACCGCCGCGCACAAAGAAGCTCGTCAAGAGTTAATCAACGTCATTTAATCAACCGTTCATCTGGTCTTGACGTTCCGGCAAAGCCGGTCGCGGCAAACTGTTCTCTAGATGCACTGACTTGCGGGATATACACTCGTAGTTTGGTGGGTCTTCCCCTTCCCCCGCCCAACCACGGAGGTCCCAATGACTGCGCCAGCCCAGGAGCTCACGGTCGAACAACGCGTTCGGCAACAGATCGATCGCACCATTCAGCGCAGCATCAAAGGCCTTGAGTACATCTCCACCGGGGACCCGGCAGTCGGTCTGACGCCGAAGGAAGTTATCTACCAGAAGGGCACCCTCAAGCTCTATCACTACCACCCACAGTCGGACGAGGTTTATCGCGTCCCGCTCATGCTCGTCATGTCACTGGTGAGCAAGCCCTACATCCTCGACCTGACACCCGGACAGAGCCTCGTCGAATTCCTGCTCCGAAAGGGCTTCGATGTCTACATGATCGACTGGGGCGTGCCCCGCCCCGAAGACACCCGGCTCCGCCTGGAAGACTACGTGAACGACTTCATCCCCGACTGCGCCCAGCGCGTACTGAAGGACAGTGGCGAGGACGAACTCTCTATTGTCGGGTATTGCATGGGCGGCCAGTTGGCCACGATGTACGCGGCCTTGAACCCGGATGGCCCGATGAAGAATCTTGCCTGCTTCACCACCCCGGTGGACATGAACGGCATGACGCTGTTCAAGCAGTGGACCGACCGCCGCTACTTCGATGTCGACCGTGTGGTGGATACGCTCGGCAACGTACCGCCCGAACTCCTCTTCGCCTCGTTCGATATGCTCAAGCCGGCCGCCCGCGTCGCCAAGAACATCACACTCTGGGACAACCTCTGGAACGACGAGTTCGTGAAGTCCTACCGCATGTTCGACCGCTGGGCCGCCGACCAGATCCCGTTCCCGGGCGAGACCTTCCGCCAGGTGACCAAGGACATGATGTGGGACAACAAGATGATGAAAAATGAGATGGTGGTAGGCGGCGAACGCATCGACCTCGGCAACATTGCCAAACCGTTCCTCCACGTCGTCGCCGAACATGACCACATCGTCCCCTACGAAGCCGCGAAGCCCCTTGTCCCGATGGTCGGTAGCGAGGACAAGAAAGAAGTCATGCTCAAGGGTGGGCACGTCAGCCTTGTTGCCGGCGGGAACGCAATTTATCGTCTGTGGCCACAGCTCGAATCATGGCTTGGAGAGCGCTCCGTATGACCGTCGCAGGCGCCCGCACCTATCCCACGACCCGCAAAGCGGGTAATAAAGACGTTACCCTCAGGCTGATGACCGGGGCCGACAAGGCCGGCATTCTCGCCTTTGCACGCGGCCTACCGGAGCACGACCTGCTCTTTCTCCGCCGCGACATCACCCAGGAAGACGCCGTCGATGACTGGGTACGCGAAATGAACAGCGGCGAAATCATGACGATCCTCGCGATTCACGACAGTGACGTGGTCGGATACGCGACGGTCCACCGGAGCTTGCTCCGCTGGACTGCCCATGTGGCCGAGTTGCGCGTGATGGTCGGCGAATCGATGCGCGGTGCCGGCCTGGGCCGCATTCTCACGCAGGAAGCGTTTGCCAATGCGCTCATTGAGGGCATCGAAAAGATGGTCGCCCAGATGACCCTGGACCAGAAGGGCGCGATCGCGACGTTCGAGGGACTCGGTTTCCGACCCGAGGCACTCCTTCGCGACCAGGTGAAAGACCGCCAGGGCAACACACACGACCTCCTCGTCCTCAGCCACGAGGTTGCCCGGTTCGAAGCGCAACGAGCTGCCTACGGTGTAGGCCAGGCCTTCGGCCAATAGCGCTTCGTCTCGGCACACGACCGTTCATTGACGAAGCGATTCGTTGCCTCCGCTTATTCAAACCTGCAATCGACCGACCGACCACCGCTTCGAGACCGAATGGCCATGTGGCCGACCCGCCTGGATGAATTAGATTCACGGTGAGATTGGGGGGCCTGCCGGCAACGGCCGCGAGACCCGGCGAACCGTAACAGCGCGGAGCGCCGGGGTGACCGCGAAGCAAGGCCCCGCACTCACACAAGAGAGTGGAAACGGCATCATGGACGAAGAACTGTTTGGCGAGAGGCGTCGAGCTCTTGAGGAAGAATTCTTCCGCAAGCAGAACGAAGAACTCCTGGCGTCGATGCGCGCGAAGTCCGAAGCCGTACACGTTAGAGATGCCCTGCGAAGCATGGTGGGCACAACGGACGACCTTCTGGTCGCGCACATCATGGAACTCGGAATGACCGCGGCGACGCTCACCGCTATAGCCGTGCTGCCCCTCGTCGCGATTGCCTGGGCCGATGGGACGCTTGAAGACGCCGAGCGCGATCAAATCCTCCGGGACAGCTCGGTCGCCGAACTGGGTGAGCCAGCACGCACCTTGCTGACAGGCTGGCTCGACACGGCGCCCGAAAACGAACTCCTCGAGACTTGGGTGGAGTACATCCAGAGCCTCTTGCCGCGACTTGACCCCTCCGCCCGCGAGTCACTGAAAGCGACAACGCTTGCACGGGCCACCCTCGTGGCCGAAGCAGCGGGCGGCGGCCCGTACCGAATGGGCCGGCGGACCTCCAGCGAAGAGCAATCAATACTGCAAAAGATCGAAGCAGCCTTCGAGGCGTAGTCTGGACAACGAAGGCGCGACACGCCGCGCCCGACGGGCGGCGTAAGCCGCGGATTGCCCTCGTGTCTGCCGCCAGTGTGCCCGCCGACCTAATCCAAAACCCCGAATCCCCAATCCGAAATTCAGTCCATCCACCCCTCCGGTGGGCCCGGATTCCAGGCGATGCCCAGTAGGGAATCGCCCTTGCTCCGATCGACAGCCTTGAACATCTCCCACTCGGCAGCGGTAGCCTCGACTTCGATGACAGGCCAACCGATAGGCACGCCGCTCCCCTTCACGACGAACGTCAGCGGGTCGAACCCGGTCGAGCCGTAGGCTTCCGTGATAGCCACGCCCACGGCCTGCTGCCATTCAGTCGGTGTCGTGCCGGACCGCGGGACGGCGGCAGGGTTCTTGAAAAAGTTGCGGAAACTCACGGGATGCGCGGTTCGCCCGCACGAGAGGTAGCGGTCCGCGGGTGGCAGCTTGTTGGCGCCAAGCGCGAGGCCCTCGAGGCGTCCGAACAGGCCATGGCGGCGGAAGTCCGGGCTCACGCAGCAGAGCCCCGCGAGGTGGACGTTCGAAGCAGGCAGCCGGGGCAGATCGATCACACGGGCTTCGGCCAGCGCGAAGCCAGCCATGCGCCCGTCCGGCGCCCGCGCGACCGACAGGTATCGCAACTTGCCGAGGTTCTTCTCCAGGTAGGCCTGGTTCGCGTCACGGTAGTTTTCACCGAACACGGCTTTGACCTCAGCGAACGTCGCGGCATCAACGCGGTCGGTTTGCAGAACTTCCAACACGAACGCCACACCATCGCCCTCAACCATCACCCGCCTCCTGTCCGGTTGCGACTCTAAGCCGCTACTATTCCGGCCACAACAGGAGGCGCCCAAATGACTGTCCGCTACCAAACCGAAGGCCCAATCGCCATTGTGACCATCGAACGCCCGGAGGTGCGCAACGCGGTCGATCGAGCGACCGCGGCCGAGCTTGCCGCCGCATTTCGCGCATTCGACTCGGATGATGCGTTGTCAGTGGCGATCCTCACCGGAGCAGGCGGCTTCTTCTGCGCCGGGGCAGACCTGAAGGCAGTCGCAACGGGCGGCGGTAATCGCACAGCGACCACTGGCGATGGACCGATGGGACCATCGCGCATGCGTCTTTCGAAGCCCGTTATCGCGGCCGTGGAAGGCTTTGCTGTCGCGGGCGGCCTCGAACTCGCGCTGTGGTGCGACATGCGCGTAGCCGCCAACAATGCCGTCTTCGGCGTGTACTGCCGCCGCTGGGGCGTCCCGCTCGTCGATGGGGGCACCGTGCGGCTTCCTCGTCTGATTGGGGAGAGCCACGCCCTCGACCTCATCCTCACGGGGCGTGGCGTCAGCGGAGAAGAGGCGCGCCAGATGGGCCTCGCCAACCGCTTGACGGAGCCCGGAAACGCACTCTTCGCCGCCAAAGAACTCGCCCTCCAGGTGGCGGGCTTCCCGCAAGGCTGCATGCGTAGCGACCGGCTTTCCGCTCTCGAACAATGGGATCTGCCTTTCGATGACGCTATTGGCAACGAAACGCGCCGTGGAGTCGAAGTCATCAACTCCGGCGAAACCCGCGAAGGGGCCGCCCGGTTCGCCGCCGGAGCGGGCCGCCACGGCGCCTTCTCCTGAAACCTGCCCGCCCACATAGCCCCTACCGACAGGCAGGCCGAACTCGACGCACACGCTGCGCCCACGGAGGGGCGCGGCTACCCTTCCCGCTCCGCAAGGGCGACCGTACGAAACGCGTACTCGCCCTCATTCGGCGGACCGCTGCACGTCATCAAGGTGATGCTCTCAATGCCTTCGCGGCCTTTGAGAAGCGCGCCCATATCGATTGTTCCAAGAGCGTACTCAACCACCGACGTAACCCGGTAGCGGTGGGAACTTCCGTCGCTGAGTCCGATTTCGACGCTCTCGCCACCCGCCAGAGTCGAAAGTCTCGCGAACACGCCCGGTTTGCCGCCGAAATAAACATGGGCAGCAAGGAAAGTCGCTCCTCCCTCGCCGGGCAGGGCGCAGTACGCCGGGTTCCAGCCGATGGTGTTGGTATCCTGCGGGACATCCAGGCGCCCATACGCATCGAGCCCGAACCGGCCCGTTCGCACTTTGGCAATACCGAGCTTTTCGATACTCACCCACGCCAGGTCTATCGGGCCCGGAGCCGGTGGTGGCACCGGTTTACCCGCATCCTGGCCGTAGCGCTCGATCGCCTTCTCGGTCTCCGCGATGAACCGATCATTCACCCGCGCCGGCATGCCAGTGATGCCATCCCGCCCGATGTAGCGAAGTTCTTCCCCGAATCCTGGCTGCGTCACAGGTACCAGCGTATCGTCCACGAGGTAAAATCGGCGAGCGTGCAATCCGTCACACAACGCCGAGTCCACGCAACATGGCTCCGTTGACAATTAACCTTTCCTCCTCTACGTTCGTTAGTAAGAACAAGCGCGGAAACGCCAGTAAGGAGTTCCCAATGGTGAAGAATATTCGCACTGCTGCGGCCTCGCGCGGAGTAGCGTCGGTAAGGTAGCGGTCCTGAACAAGCAGGACGGCCTTCGACGCCGTACCGCCTGGCGGTACGGCGTTTTTATTTACCCGGCCCAATACGCTCTCCTGACAAACCGGTAGCGCCAACAGCACCAAGAGTTCAGTCCATCGTTGCGGCTTTCGTCGCGGCCCAGCATCGCAATCATCGCTACTGCATCGAATTATCACGAATCTCTGCGTCAGCTTTACGCGTCCTTTTCGAACAGTACAACACTCAAGGAGTGATTCCATGTTTCACCTCATTATGACGCACTCGCCGCGCCTGACTGCAATGAGCACCAACAAGCGGCTCGGTGAAGATGTCGTCAGCAACCCGGACCTTGTACATCGCCTTTCGTGGCTCCAAGAACACCGCGACAGGGCACTGCCAACGCACACCCAGTCAATCGACCAGGCGCTTTGCGAACGAATCGCCTGAACCCCTCCCATCAGCGGGGGCCTGAAACGCTCCGGCCTGAGCCGCACCCAGAAGAAGAAGGAACAAAATGTTGCAAACACACTTCCACGCGCCCCGCAAAGGCCTGACATCCACCTATGACGGCAGGCTGATCCCATTCGGTCAGCCTGAGCCGGAGTTCCTGCGGCGACGCTACGAGCACGCCCAGGCGCTGCGGGAAATCGAGCGCGAAGACCGCATTCGCGCGATCCTCGCGAGCGAATCGCAAGGATTCGTCGAACGCATCCGCACAGCGCTCGGCATCGCCTAAATGCACGCCGCAAGCGCACGCGAAAGAGGGGCCCCTTCCCGGAGCCCCTCTTTTGCGTCCCGTGTCGGGCATGGCCCGGTTGTCAGGCGAGCATTTCCCGCATGCGCCCGTTCAGGTGGTTGCGGAAGAATGTCGCCTTCTTCAGGTCATCGACGTAGTTCTGCACCTGAAGCTTGCGGAGATCCTTCAGCTTCGCCTGGCCCGCTTCGATGTTGTTGCGGCCACCACCGAGGAGTATTGCCAGTGGCTCGGAGACGACCGGATCGGCCCAATCCTTCACCATTTTCGACTCGGCCTTGGCGAAGTAGAGATTTTGCTCATCGCGGCGGTCGTGCATCTTGAACAGGAAGTGCTTGAGCCTCTCGATGTGGTACTCGATCATCCGGGCGCGATCCCGGGCGACCAGCGCGTACATGTCCCGTTCCACCTGGTTCTGCGCGAACTTTTCGCCTTCCTTGAACAGCGTGAAAAGCATGCTGTCCTGTACGAAAAGCACGGCCGCGAGTTCCGGGAAGCTGCGAGCCTCCTGCGCGACGCGGGAAAAGTCCGTCGGGGCCTGCAGCCCGAGGCCGCCGCCGTTCGTGAGCGCACGCTTGCGGAACGCTTCGCTGTGGCGGGCCAGGTCATAGATCACCGCCGAGAGAAACAGCTTGAGCTCGAGGTACCCATAACTGATCTGAGGCAGCCAGCCAGACCACAGCGCACCGGTGTAGTAGGCCCGCTCGCTCTGCTCGGTCATCACCTGGCAAACCGCTCGCTCAATGTCATCCGGCAAGGCCTCAAGGCTCGCCCAGTTGAGGTCGGTCGCGGAGACCCACCGGTCCCGAATCGCTTCTTCGTAAAGCGGCACGCAATTGTCGGACCAGACGATCGCCTTCTCGAAAATCGTGTAGCCCATGTCTTCGTTGACCGGGTTCGGGTACGAACCACGAGCGATTTCCGACCGGTTGTGCCAGACATCGGGGATGTCACCGTATGTGCCGACATTCAGGTCGCCGATGGTGAGGCCCATCTTGGGGTCGCTTGCGCGGGCCCGAATTCCCCACTCCGTCGGGACTTTCATCCAGCTGAAGTCTCGCGGAGCGGAAGTCTGGCCGCTAAGGAGGAACTCCTTGGCCTTCACGCCATCCACGCCCCCCCGCAGCGCTTGCCAGATGATCTGGAGGCTGTGGCCCTGCTTCAAAGCCAGTTCGATGAGGCCATCTTCCCAACCAAGCTCGCGAGCCTTATCGCGCGCTTCTTGCGGGATATTCAGTGTTTCCTGCGCCTTGGAAAGCGCTTCTCCAGTAGACATAGTTAACCCTCCAGCCGCGTATCACGCGGCGGTGAACTCAGAACCCGTCGTGTCGCTTGCCTCGTCCTATTCGGGATCGAGGAATGCGGCCATCAGCGGCCCAAGCCGGTTGCGACGATCACCGAGGCCCGCGACACCGAGGCGGTGTACGTACTCGTTGATCTGGCGCTTTCGCAACAGCAGGAACTTTTGCAGGCCCTCGTCGAACTTGTCGGAGCCGCCGCCGAGCAGCAGGCAGAGCGATTCGAACACGGGCGGGAACGTCACGTCGCCCGAACCGCCGCCGGCAGCATCGCCTTCAGCTTTGTCCAGGTAGTGGTGAATCTCTTCACGCCGGTCGGGGTCGGTGTCGAGCACGTACTTGAGGTGCATCACGCCGAACGCGAGGTGCCTCGATTCGTCCTGCGCGCTCATCCGGAAGATCTTCTTGTCGGCGTCAGTCTGGCCGATGAGTTCGCCCATGCGGAACATCGACTGAACAAAGCCTTCAGCCTGCACATGCATGAGGACGGACATTTCGGTGAAGTCTCGGGCTTCGATGAGCGTCCGCAGGCCGAGACCGGCGCCCTGGGCAAGGAGCCCGCCGCCATTGGCGAGGGCGCGCTTGCGGAACACATCGGTGTGGCGCGCCTCGTCCATGATCTGGCTCATCAGGAACAGGCCCGCTTCGAAGTCCTGAGCACTGACGAAAGGCATCCACTGGCCGGGGACATCACCGGCGATGAACTCGACTTCCGTGAGCATCGTGGCCAATTGGCACATGGCGCGTTCGATTTCGTCCGGGAGTGGTTGGAGCGTATCCCACGGGATATCGCGAGCCGAGGACCACTGACGCTGAGTGGCCTCTTCGTACAGCATAATGCAGTTTTCCGACCAGACGTCGGATTTCGCCATGTAGTTCGGGCCGAAACGCTGGGCGCCGGGGCGGGGAATCGCACCTCGGAGACGGAAAGTCATGTCTCCACCGCCGCGCTGAGCATCAGCGTACCGGCCGAGGTTGATTTCCTTGAGGGTTAGCCCCTTCTTGCCAGGCGTGGCCGAAGCGGGTTCGTCATAGAGGTTCAGCCACGAAAGATCGAGGCCAGATTCGGTTACGGGGTTGGCGACCATCGGCACACTCCTGCACGGGTATTACGGCTCCCAGAGTCTACGTCGAATGTGCGGGAGTTGGAAGTAGCATTCTTACCGAGGAGTAAATTCGTGCATGGCTAACCTTTGTATGGTCTGAAGATGAAACTTCTTTACCACCCCTCATCCACCACTCACGACCTGTCGATAGCTGATGTAGATACCGGGGAGGTCACCCAGATGTCACGTTACGAAGACGCTTGTCCCATTCAGGCCCAAATGCGCGCGAGCCGCTGCCAATCCTGCTGCTCAACCAACGACGTACCGCCGTGCGCCGTCGCATTTCTTGGCGGTCGAACTCAGATTTCCAACGTCATTCCGCTCCATCGGCTCGAAATGGTGGAAGCCCGCAGGGCTGCTTAATCCGAATCTCCGTCCCTCGTGCGTTGATTGAGCAGGGCCTCGGCGCGGCGAAACCACGCTTCGAAAGCCTCTTGCATGGCGATTCCGCAATCCAGTGTCAGGTACGCTCCGACGAGTTCTGGGCCGGCGGTTGCAAAGTCTGGCTCGGGCAGCGCAGCGTGAATCGCCCGGAACGCGCTTAGCCGTGCCGCGTGCAGTTCGCGCTGTTCGCGGAGAGCCGCGAGGGCGGCCCCGGGCTCCAGTTGGCCGTAACACCACACCTTCACCAGGAACTCGTCCTTCACCAGTGTTTGTGGCGATGGCGTCACCGCCCATTCGCGAAGCCGCTCTCTGCCAACCATGGTGAGCTTGAACACCCGCTTATCCGGACGGCCCTTCTGTTCGACCTGCCACCCCGTTATCAGCCCTGCCTCTTCCAGCTTGGCCAGTTCCGGATAGATCTGCTGCGACCGCGCATGCCAGAAATAGCCCACCGATGAACCGAAGCGCCGGGTGATTTCGTAACCCGATAGCTCGCTCTGCGTGAGTAACCCAAGAATCGCAAACCTCAACGACATGGCGGCGAGTTTGCGCCAACTCGGGCGTCCCGGCCACCCACCACTATCGCCGCCACACGCTTCGTGGCACGATCGCCCCGTGCCCAAACAAGTCTCCAACGTCGCCAGTGACGACTATCTCACGACCGTTTACCGGCTGAGCCACGACGAGGGCCAGGACGTGATCGCCGTCCGCCTCGCCGACCGCCTGCAAATCACGCCTCCTTCCGTGGCCGGAATGCTGAAGCGGTTGCTCCGGGACCACCTGGTAACGCTCGATGCCCGCAAGGTGATCCACCTGACTCCAGAGGGCTTACGCCGCGCCGAACAGATGGTCCGTCGCCACAGGCTGGCCGAGTGCCTCATCACAAATGTCCTCAATGTCCCCTGGTGGCGCGCCTACGAAGAAGCACACCTCTTAGAGCATGGAATCTCCGATATCACCGAGCCGCACCTTTTCGAAACCCTCGGCCGCCCTCAGCAAAGTCCATTCGGCTATCCCATTCCCGGGCACGGTGTCGCGAAGAAACTCTCGATGACCACGCTTGCCGATGTCACGGAAAACGAACGCGTCATTATCGACCGGGTGTTCGAAGAGGACGAGCAACTGCTCCGCTTCTTCGATGAAGAGGGGATTCGTCCCGGGTTCCCGGTAGTGCTCGAATCTGTTGCGCCCTACCGGGGCACCGTAACTGCTCGGATTGGCGAGCGTTCCGTCGTCATGGGCACGCAAGTCGCCGGCCGAATCTGGGTTACGAGAACAAAATAGGCTCCAGACGGCCCGGATTCCCACTACGCGCCTCAAGGCGCTGGTCGACAATCCTGAGGATGGAACCTCTCGTCTTGCGGCAAGTCCGTGGGCCTCTTCGCGTTCTGGTCATTGAAGATGACCCGGCGCTCGGTCGCCTGATTCAGCTCATCCTCGGACAACACACGCGCGAAGTGACTGTGGTCCGAAGCGGCGCAGCTGCACTTGAGGCGGTGCGCGAGGCTCCATTCGACGCCATCGCCTCGGACATTTCCCTACCCGACATGTCCGGCCTCGATGTCATCGCACAGGCCCGCGCGATCGTCCCGGGCGCTGGAATCGTGGCGATCACCGGGTTCGTCGATGTCGATGTCGCGGTTCGCTCCATGAAAGCCGGAGCGGACGACTTCCTGGGCAAACCGTTCGACGCCGAGATCCTGTGGCACATGCTGAACAAGGCGGTCGATACGCGCAGCCGCCATATCGAGGCGGAACAGGCCGCAGTCTACCGCCAGCTCGCCTACACCGATGCACTCACAGGTTCGCCGAATCGCCGGTTTATTGACGAATTCATCATCGACGCCGTCGCAACATCACAGCGCGAAAGCAGCCCGCTCGTCGTAGCCTACCTGGATATCGACAACTTCAAGTTGCTGAACGACTTCGTCGGCCACCAGCAGGGCGATGACGTACTCCAACGGGTGGCTACCACACTGCTTCGATACGTTGCGCCTCCAGCGCAGTTCGCCAGGTTCGGCGGCGATGAGTTCGTCGTCGTGTTTCCCGACAGCACTGAGCAGCAGGCACGGCCGGTCATGGATCGTGTGTGCCGCGCCATTGCCGAAATCGAAGTGGTAAACGGCGCCCGGATCACACTGCCCACCCGTATTAGTTGCGGGTTGGCAGCGTTCCGAGGTTCCGGATCGCCCCGCGATCTCATCGCCGAAGCCGAAGACAAGATGTACCTGGACAAGTCGCTCTCGCCCATTGCTGTTCTTGGCAACGCCAGCGCCGATTCGCCCGAGGCCATTCTCAAGGTCGGCAACCTGAAGGCGCTTCGTAACCTCGTGAAGGCGATCGACCGCCGCGACAGCTACACCCGGTTCCATAGCGATCACGCGACCCAACTCGCACTCCGAGTCGCCCAGGACCTGGGCTTCGCCGATGACCACCTCAGCGCCATCTCCATCGGCGGCCCAATCCACGACCTTGGGAAGATCGTTGTACCGGACGAAATCTTGCGGAAGCCCGGTGCCCTCACTCCCGATGAGCGCCGCGCCATGGAAGAGCACCCGGTGATGGGGGCCGCCATCACCGCCGCCGTCACGGACTATGATTCGGTTGTGAACTTGGTGCGCCACCACCACGAACGCTTCGACGGCGCTGGCTATCCCGGCCGGCTGAAGGGTCTTGAAATCTCGGAATCGACACGTCTGTTCACTCTCGCCGACGCGTACAGCGCAATGACCACAGATCGGCCATATCGCAAGGGCTTCTCGCCCGACCGCGCCATCGAGGAAATCATCCAGGGGCGCGGCACACAGTTCGATCCCGACCTCGCGGTCGCATTCGTGCAAATGATCGAGCGAGAACACACGGGCAGCGAAGTCGCCGCGTGAGGATACAGACCTACCACCTGTTCGAGATCGTCGCCTGGCCGGCCCTCGTCTGGTGCGGCCTGGAGGCGATTCTGCGGACGGCCTCTGGCGCCCCGGAAGGGCTCCCGGCTACCACCTTCACCGGTGCTTTCGCCGCGCTGACCGTGGTGGCCTGCCGGTTGCGCAGCCGCCAACTGGCGACCGCTGACAGCCGGAACTGAACACCCAGGACGCGCGAACAGTTAAACTCCGGCCAAATCCATCCCGGAGCACCCTGTGGCACGCCTCCCTCTTGTCCGCGAACTCGTCATTCCGCGGACAGCCATCATTCATCGGCTGGGAACTCAACGGTTAGCCGCCGTTAAACGCTGGCAACAAGCATTCGCCATGACTCGAACCCCGGAGGCCTTTCGATGACCGCTCCAGCCGCTACCCAAACGAATCGCGTTGGGCCCGAGCGCCCGCGGGGGCAGGGCCTCGACCACAACCAGGAAGAATCCGGCAACCTCGCCATCCACAAGCTCCTCACCACCGAGGACGGCCGCGCGTGGACGGACTTCGTCGCGACGGCACGCCAGGAACAGGACGGCTCGTGGGCCTACGAGGCATGGGCCCTCCGCGGCATGGTGCGCTGGGTTCGCCGCTACGCAGCGGGCGGCGGCTACCAATACGAAGTTGCCGAAGTCTTGGGCCAGAACCCCATCGCCAACCAGGATCACCGGGCTCTCAGCACCTTCGCCGAGGAGCTTGCGGCAGGTTCCGGCGACGTCGAAACGAACTACGTCGAACCCGAGAATCTGAGCTACCCCTACGCCTACGAACGTATCTCACAACTTTTCGACAGCCCGAACGGCCCGGATCTGATCGTGAACCCGAAAGCCTACTGTTATGGCCGTCAGCCGGGCCAGCATGGCGCAGTCGATGTGATCCAGTCGCGCTCGCCGCTGATCTTCTCGGGACCGGGCGTGAAGCGCGCCGCCATTTCCGAGACAGCATCGCGGCAGATAGACATCGCTCCGACCATCGCGCGGCTAATGAATCTGCCGCTCATCGATGGCAAGGACAGCACGGGGCGAACGAGCTCTGACCGGGGTGTCGCTCCCGATGTCTACCTCGCGCGCCAGGATGGTCAAGTGCTCGAAGACGTCCTCGAACCATCGACCGGGGCACTCGAACGCGTGTACATCATCCTGCTCGACGGCCAATCCCACACCGACCTCCGCCATCGGCTCGACACCGAGACATCGAGCATCCCCAATCTGCGCCGCCTCATCGACTCAGGCGTTATGTTGCGTTACGGCAGCATCACAAACTTCCCGAGCATCACCTGGCCGAGCCACAACGCCATCGGAACGAGCGCCTGGTGCGGCCATCACGACATCGTGAACCCCAGCTACTACCTCCGCGAAACCCGCGAAACCGTCTCGCCTCAGGGGCAGCAGATGGATACTGGCCGCTTCCTGAACCCGGCCGTCGAAACGCTCTACGAAGCCTTCCACCGCGTCCACGGCGAGTGGGACGGTGTCTCCGGCGTCCTTACCGCCTCGGTGAACGAACCCTGCACTCGCGGCGCCGGGCACGCCTCCCTCGAACGCCGCCTCCTCGGCGACCGCGGCGAACTCATCATGCTCACCAAGGAGACCGAGCACGAAATCAATCCTCGCTGGTTCAACGAACTGGAGGAGCAGGGGCACAAGCTCCAGGGGCAAATCGACAACCGCGCGCTTGCCCAGGCCCGCCAACTCTTCCTCGATGAGTCCCACCCGGCGCCGATCTTCACCTACCACGAGTTCGCCCAGCCCGATTCAAGCGCCCACGACTATGGCCCACACCACGAAGGCGCACGCGCCGCTCTCGACGAAACCGACGTGCGTATCGGCCATCTGTTGCGGACCATCGAAGGTCGCGGGATGTTCGAATCCACCCTCTTCGTAATCACCACCGACCACGGCATGGCGCAGCAAGACATCTCGCTCAAAGCCAACCCCGCCCGCATCCCCCAGCGAGACGGCATGGAAGCCATCACCACGGAGCCGCTCATCTACCTGCGCGACCTCCACGTCGAAATCGTCGTCCAGGCCGACGGCCGCACAGCCCAAATCCACGTCCTCGACAACGACGCCGGCCCCTCCGGCGAAAAGCCACCCCTCGCAGGCGCCGAAATCCTCGTCCAGGACCACAAAGACGGCCGAGTCGCCCGGACCCTAACCGACGCCAACGGCGTCTCGGGAATTTCGATCCCGGCTGACCTTCGCCCCGCTGACCTCCGCGTCCGCATCCACGCCAGCGGCTTCAACCCACGCCATATGCTCCTCGACGGCAGCAACCTGGCGCTGGATCTGCGCCGGGTGCTGTACAGCGCGTAGTCGCGCCCCTCGGTGGGTCCTTCCCGGGACGGACGGCATGGCGCCCAACCCCACGCTCGCGGCTCTGCCACGGGTCGCGAACCACAAACCTTTCCGGCCACGGAAGCAAAATCGCGATCAGCCGTTCCTGTACACTTTCCGCATGGCTTTCACAGTGAACGACCTGCAGGATCTGATCGCACTGCTCGCGACCAAGCCCGAGTGGCGTACCCAGTTGCGTCCGATGATCCTCG
>JANPDX010000601.1:0-2216 GCA_031431695.1 Dehalococcoidia bacterium | reverse complement strand
CCAAACACGAAAAAGCTCGCGATGGCGCTTTGTAGCACCAACAGCTTCCATTCGAGGTTGCGCTGCTCTCGTTCAGGCCTTGCAAGAAGCGCCTGTGGACTCGCCACCGTCATCGCCCTCCCGCTTTCTATGTGGTAGTTCGACACGCGCTGGCAACCACGAAAGTTGAGTGTCGGTGACGCTGTTCACCGGCGTCTCCGGGCGGGGCGAATTCATGCCGATAACCACGGCTTCAGATCGGCGCGCCGCCCTTCGTTGATGCGGCTGAGAGTCGCCCCAGCTCCGTGGATGGCGGCTCGCCATCCACGTATTCCTTGACGATTGCCTGCCACGGACCCTCCGTGCCAAGGCCGGCGAACAAACCCGCGAGCCCGAAGTTGATACGCGTCAGGAACACCATCCCCGCCGGTACGTTGCAGTAGCGATTGATCTTCCCGCCGATGCCTGTCGTCATTGTGTTTCGCCGCACCATCTCCGCTGCAAGCTCACGCGTAAACCGGACACGCTCCTCGAGGATCGGCGCCCAATACCAGTGCATGTGCTCGTAAATCTCGTCAGTTGAAAACGGTGCGTCCGGCAGCAGGATCCCGACCGCTTCCGTGGCCCGGCGCCACTCCTCCCGGTCACCCACATTGAGTGCGCGAATCAAGCGCATGAAACCATCGAGCGTCTCCTGGCTGAACTCAGCGACACACCCGTAGTCAACAAAACCAATGCTTCCATCATCCAGCAGCAGGTAGTTGCCCGGATGTGGGTCGCCATTGAAGAGCCCATGCCGGTAAAGGCTTCCAAAGCAGAACCGGTAAATCATCTCCCCGACGCGGTTGCGTTCCCCTTGCGGGAGTTCCAGCGCAGATGCGAACGGCTTGCCGTGGAGGTACTCCTGCACGAGCACCCGGCCGGTGCTCAATTCGGGATACACCCGCGGCACGCGGACGAACGCATGCCCATCGAAGGCATCGAAGAACTTCTGTTGCCACGCCGCTTCCCGCCGGTAGTCCAATTCGCCGCGAATGCCAGTTTCCAGGTCCTTCACGATCGTCCCGGCATCCAGGCCCCGCGCCATCAGCCCACCGAGCCTGATCATCATGCTTACGTTCGCGAGGTCGTGGTCGATGGCCTCGCGGACCCCGGGATACTGCACCTTCACTGCCACCGGAGTGCCGTCCTTGAGTTCCGCCCGGTGCACCTGTCCGATGGAGGCGGCTGCGAAAGGCTCCTTCTGGAACTTCCGAAACAGCGTCTCCGGGCGCTCGCCGAATTCCTCGTTGAACACCTGCTTCACGAGGGCGTAGCTCATCGGTGGCGCGTTCGATTGGAGGCTCGCGAGTTGGGTAGCCATCTCCTCCGGCAGTACTCCAGACATCAACGAAAGCACCTGCCCGACTTTCATCACCGCGCCCTTCATCTCGCCCATCGTCCGCGTGACATCTTCGGCGGTGCGGAGCATGGCCTGCTTCTTTCGCACCTTCCTCCGCTCGCCAACGGCCAGGTGGGCAACTGCCCAGCGAGCAGCCGCGCTCC
Organism: Dehalococcoidia bacterium; assembly: GCA_031431695.1. GTDB lineage: Bacteria > Chloroflexota > Dehalococcoidia > Tepidiformales > Tepidiformaceae > Amarobacter. The sequence goes on along the minus strand of JANPDX010000601.1, from coordinate 692 downwards.
CGGCGAGCCGAGCCGGAGTTACCGTCCGGCGCAGCCGGTTCGCCGAAACGGCCCGTTGCTTCAGGGGTTGGACTCCCTTGCGTAATCCCACGAAATCACCTTTGTGGGAGTAACCTCCACCAGCGCACCCGGCTCTGTCGATTGGCTCGCATACCGTTCGCCCTGCATCTGACCGAGATAGTGGATCGCGATCGCCCTGGCCATCTCCTTGTCCCCCGGCAGTTCCCTCGCCGTGCCCTCGACCACCACTACCTTGTACGGCGCAACCTTTGTGTCGACCACGATGCTCACCCTGCTGTTGTTCCTCAGGTTCCGCATCTTTTTCGAGGCCGGCCCGGTGTGAAAGAGGACCTTGCCATCTCGCCACAGGTACCAGATCGGCATCGCATGTGGCTTTCCGGCTGGCCCTGAAGTGGCCACCACCGCGATGTTCGGTTCGGAAAGAAACGCTTCAAGCTCAGTCTGGGAAAGCGGCATGGAAGACCCCCTCGAAAGTTCCCAAACAGCGTCGCTGAACACGGTCGTCCCGCGCAACCACCGCCGCCAAGACTGAGGCGAGTGCGGAAGCACTCGCTTGCCCGGCTTACTCGTCCGGCAAAAGTAAGAACCACGTAAGAACCCCTCGGAATAAGTGAATTACCATCTACGGTAACTATCGATACATAGCCGATAATGTAGACATTAACGAAGGA
>JANPDX010000600.1:0-4877 GCA_031431695.1 Dehalococcoidia bacterium | reverse complement strand
TGCCAGGCGGCAACGCAACCAAGCCGGGTGACGTGGTCTCGGCGATGAACGGGCGCACCATCGAAATAATTAACACCGATGCCGAGGGGCGCCTCGTTTTGGCGGACGCGCTGTGCTGGGCGAAGGAATTGGGCGCCATGGCAATCGTCGATGTAGCGACGCTGACGGGGGCGGTGACGACCACACTGGGCGACGTTGCCTACGGCCTGATGACGAACAACGACGCCTTCTGTGCGAAGGTCGAAGCGGCTGCCGTCGCCGCAGGCGAGAAAACCTGGCGACTGCCAATGTGGAAGGAATACGACGATTTCATCAAGAGTGACGTGGCCGACTGCAAGAACAGCGGCACGCGCGGGGCGGGCACGATCGTGGGCGCAAAGTTCCTTGAGCCGTTCGTTGGCGACATCCCATGGGTGCATATGGATATCGCCGGCGTAGACATGATGTCGGCGGACAAGGGCTGGGTGAGCAAAGGCGCGAGCGGCTACAGCGTGCGAACGATGATCAACCTGGCTGTGGCGATGGGGTAGGTGGGGTACAATGAACCTGTGAACATCGAACTCGCACCTGAGGCTTCTAGACTCGTATCCGAACTGATGGAATCCGGCGGATATGCCGATGCCCAAACAACTTTAGTCGCTGCATTGATGGCCCTCCGTCAGACACACCGACGGATGGACGACTTCCTCGACTCCTTGAACAACGGCGAAAGGCCAGAAATCGAAGCCATGGTCGAACAAGGGCTGGCTGATGTTGCGGACGGCCGTGTCGTACCCGGAGATGTCGCGATGCAGCGGGCACGCGACCTCATTGAGCGAAAGGTCAGGGCTGCGGGCTAACGGATGCTCGCACTGGAGTACTCGGATCTTGCCGCGCTGGACCTCCTGTCAATCGCCGATTCAGAATCGAATACGAGCGTGGCCCGGGCGAGTGCCATTCTCGATGGCTTCGATGATGCAATTGACCTCCTGAGACTGTTGCCGGGAATCGGCCACCCGCACGATGACCTCGCACGCTTCCCCGATCTGGATGTTTGGCATGTTGGAAAGTACACACTTGTTTTCAAAGCCGATTCGACGATGCTTCGAATCGTCCGAATCGTGCCCGGCAATTCCGACTTCCGGAATCTGACCGTCTGACAACCCTAGCAAGGCAAAAGGTCCTTCGAGCACATCCTTTCCTGGTGCAAGTAAAATGCATCGACGCCCCGACGCGGAGCCAGCCGTGCGCGCGATGACGCCCGACGGCCATTACAGCATTAGCCGGGTGGGTGAGTGCGACATCTCACCCGTTGAGCCGAAGCGCTACTTTCCGTAGCCATTCACCAACTCCACCAGGTTCCCGACCGAAAGTGAGACATCGAGGTTGTGGAGACCCCAGACTTCCCCTGTGATAAACGGTGGGAGCGAGATTCCCCACGCCTTGCCCTCTACATTCACGGCGACGCTCAGGTACGAGAAGCTTCCTTCGCGGGCGCACCGGGACGATACAAGCCCTGAGTAGACGATGTAGTCGGCGTCACTCGTCACTTCGGAAGCTTTTCCGGTGCTGGTCGAGAGCCGAAAGCTCGAGCTACTGAACCACGAGATTAGCCCTCCACCAGTAAGCCCTGCGGGGTCGACGCAGAGCGCTTCGTTTCGGGTACCGGCTACTCTCCCGAACAGGCTTGAGGGAGGCGGAGGCGAGGCCTCGTTGAAGCTTGAATAGGCGACAACGCATCCGAGCTGTCGGGCCGAGCGGCAGGCAGGAATGTTCTTGAAGTCGCCACCGACATCGGCGCCTGTTGGTACGCTGACCGAGGTCCCCAGGAGAAATGCGGCCGCGAGGAGTTCCCTGTTTGCGGCATCTCCATCGATGTGCTCCTTGATCAGCCGCTTGAGGACACCCGCACCCTGCGAATGCCCAATCAGGACGACTTTTCTGCCGCCGTTGTCGTGTTCGAGGTAGTGCTCCCAGGCGGCGACCACGTCGCTATAGGCGGTGGCGCCTCCGGCAGCATCGCTGAAGCGGCCAGAGCTGAGCGCGGACAATGTGAGCTGCCGGTAGACCGGGGCAAACACTCGGCAGGCGCTCACGAATGGGGCGGCCTGAGCAATAACTACGCCCCGCTCGGAGTTGCCGGGTTGCAGGTCCGAGTTCACCCCCAGGTCGGTACTCACTGTCGGGTAAACGTAAAAGCAATCCAACGGCCGTAGCGGAATAGCTATCGTCGCCATCTCCCAACCTTCGAGACCGTTGGCGAGAACCTGGGCACGGCGCGGTTGTTCGCACAAGTCCGCCGGTCGTCCGGGCCGGCAAAGCCAATTTCCATCGGCGGCGTAGTCGACCGGCGCGACGCCCGGAACTTGCGTCGAAGCAACGACCGGTGTCGAACTTGAGGACGAGGAAACGGGACTTGGCGTGGCCGTTGCCGGCGGAGATGGCGCGGCGGTACCTCCGGCATTCGCAGGCGCCGTGGCGGCTTCGCCGTGGTCACCCGAACTATCCCTGCAGCCAACACCGGCAAGGCCAAGGACCGCAACGACCAGCACCAATCGCAAGCGCATTTGAGCGATGGTAGCGCACAGCCAGCCCTGTCACTCGGTTCCCGCGTCCGGCAGAATGCGGCTACCACCTTTAGACCGGAGCATGCCCGTGCGCGCGATGACACCCGACGACCTGTACAGCATTAACTGGGTAGGTGAATGCGACATCTCACCCGATGGAAGCCGCGTTGCCGTGGTGGTGACGAAGATGGACCGCGAGACCGATGGCTATCGCTCGGCAATCTGGGTGGTGGATACGGCGGGCGGAGAACCGAGACAGTTCACTGCCGGCGCGAAACGCGACGGTTCGCCACGCTGGTCGCCAGACGGGAAGTGGCTCGCCTTCACTTCGGAACGTGGGGAAGAAAAGCCGCAACTCGCGCTTATCGCGGCCGGCGGCGGTGAGTCCCGTGTGCTGACGAAGCTACCGCTCGGCGCGGGAGTGCCCGTCTGGTCAGCCGATGGCACAAAACTGGCGTTGAGCGCCAAGACCGGCACACCGCCCGACCCGGACCCGAAGAAAGCGAAGCCGTACCGGCGCATCAGCTCGATGAAGTACCGGATCAACGGCCAGGGGTTCACCTACGATCAGCGACGGCACGTCTTCGTGGTGGATGTAGCGACGGGGGAACCGACGCAAATCACAAATGGGGACTGGGATGACACGCAGCCGGCCTGGTCGCCCGATGGCACGTCCGTCGCGTTCGTCTCGGCACGGCACGAAGAACGCGAGTCCGATAGCGCGAGCGACCTCTGGGTGGTGGCGGCAGCGGGCGGCGAAGCGCGACAGATAACGGAGACGGCTGGAGGCCGAGCGGCGCCCTCGTGGTCGCCAGACGGTACGAAGATCGCGCATATCCAGCACCCCGACTGGCCCTCGAACGGGCTGCTGCGCATCGTCGCAGCAGATGGAAGCGGGCAGGTCGATGCGGCGGGAGGAATAGACCGCGAGATGGGGGCAGGCAGCCTGCCCGGTGCCGTAGCGCAGCCCCGGTGGCTTCCGGGCGGCGGCATCCTCACGGTGGCGGCGGACCGGGGCGAAAGCTCCATCTGGATCGGTGGAGCATCCGAGGATGGCCGCTGGGTGGCGAAAGACCCCTCGATGGCGGCCTGGTACTCCATCGACCGGGCAGGGATTCGCGCCGCGATAGTGGGAAGCTCGCAGACGAGCCCCGCGGAGGTCTCGCTGGTGAACCTTGAAACGGGTTCGAAGAAGCAGATCACCGACTTCAACCGGGCATTTCGCGAAGAAATCGACATCCTCGCTGCCGAGAAGTTCGTGATAGCGACCGACGCGGGCAGCGAGGTGGACTGCTGGCTGATGAAGCCGCGCGGATTCGAGGAGGGGAAGAAGTACCCGCTGATCCTGAACGTCCATGGTGGACCGTTCGGGCAGTACGGCGAGACGTTCTTCGACGAGTTCCAGATGTACACCGCTGCCGGGTACGGGGTGGTGTTCTGCAATCCTCGCGGCAGCTCCGGACAGGACACCGGATTCTCGCGAGCGGTGGTTGGCGACATGGGTGGGCCAGACTACCGGGATGTAACGGCGGCGTTCGATGCGGCGCTGGAAAAGGCGCCGTGGGCGGACACTGACCGGCTCGGGGTGATGGGCGGATCGTACGGCGGATTCATGACCACCTGGGTCATCGGGCACACCAACCGGTTCAAGGCGGCGATCAGCGAGCGCGCCGTGAACGACTGGTACTCGATGCAGGGCGCCAGCGACATCGGCGGGACGTTCAACCGCCAGTACCTCGGGGCGGATGCCACCATTCAGGACAATCTGGAAGCCGTCCTCCGTCAGTCCCCGCTGACCTATGCGAAGCACATCGAGACGCCGGTGCTCATCCTGCATTCCGAAGTCGACCTTCGGTGTCCGATCTCACAGGCCGAACAACTCTTCGTGGTGCTGAAGCAGCGGCGCAAGGATGTGGAATTCGTGCGGTTTCCGGATGAGGACCACGAACTCTCACGCGCGGGGCGTCCGAGTCACCGGGTGGACCGGTTTAACGTGATCCTCGACTACTGGGATCGGAAACTTTGAGATGAACAAATAGTTACGGCGGTCGTGCTTCATAGCTATATGCAATCCGCACTTAGTGAGAACGTCGCGAGGCCCAAGCGTCGGCCATACTGGCGGTATGGATATCGCTCTCCCGGTCGAATCAGTCGCGACCTTGCAGGACGGCCGCGAGGTGCGAATCCGGCCGATCGTACCGGCGGACGCCGGACGGTTGCGGGAGTTTCATGACCGCCTTTCGGTGAACACGAAGCGTCTCAGATTCTTCAGTCCGCTCAAACACCTTTCGCAAGATTTCGCGGCGCGGCTCTCAGCCGTCGATTTCAAGA
>JANPDX010000599.1:0-2543 GCA_031431695.1 Dehalococcoidia bacterium | reverse complement strand
CCAGTAGACCGCCATGAGCCGGGTGATTCCGCCTTCGACAAACCCCTCGTAGACGATGTCGGCGCGGTTCAGGCCTGCCTGCGGATAGGCGCCGGCGGCGTTATCGACCATGACCGCGAGCGGCAGCAGGTCCTTGCGAGCTTCCCACTCTTCGTCAGTCATCGGCATGCCATCGAGGATTCCGGGGTGCTTGATGGGCGTGGGCGGGCCTTCCGGAGCCACGGTGGCGGTCCCTGTTGGCGTCACAGAATTGGCGACTGTTGGGCTGTCGGTAACTGCTGCGGGAGTGGAACTCGGTTCGTCGTCGCCGAGAGCAACTAGGGCAAACGCGGACGTCCCCGCGATCGCAACCAGTGCGGCGATTGCCCCTGCGGTTCGCGTGCGGCCGAACCGCTCGAGGAGTCTGCCCATGCGTTCGATGCTACGACGGGCGTTCGTGCGGGCAACGGAGGACAACAATGGCCCTTACCTTGGCTCTCGCTGCCAGTTGATGCGGGCGGTGTTGTGCCCGGTACGGCCAGTGCCGTCAAAGCTGAAGACTTCACCGTTGGCATCGGCGGTCACAATTTCGCCCCAGTCGAGCGAAGTTAGCCGAAACTTCCTTCGCCAAATCCATTGAGTGGACCTGCCGGGTACCCGCCAGTTCAGGTAGAGGAACTCATCACCCGCCGGGCCATGTGCGTAGGGACCGAGGATCGAAACCGTACCGTTCGTCCGATTCCGGCGAGCGACGACGCCGACCTCAAACATAGATCGTCCATCGTCACGTTCCTCCGGCCTGATGAGCGTTCCCTTCAAGTCCTGCATGCCAAATTCGGCGCCTTCCAACTCGGGAAACTCGGTGACGTCGTACGGCAGCAGGCTAAGGCGCAGTCTGAGACGGACGGCCTCGTGCGACTCTCGGTTCCGGCTCCGTTCGAACGCCTGCCATGCCGCACTGAGTCCTGCAAACTGCCCGTTTTCCATGAATCTTCCACAGGAGTTTAGCGAAAAGTTGCGAAGCCGTTGCTCCGTTAGTGCGGGAACCCGCAAAGTTAGTTCATGAAGCGTCTTGGCATCCTCACGAGTGGCGGCGACGCGCCCGGAATGAATGCTTCCTTGCGGGCCGCGGTCCGCACAGCGGGCAGCCACGGAGTATCGATGGCCGGGTACCTCGACGGCTTTAGCGGGTACGTTTCCGGTGATTTCCTGGAGATGGACGACCGTACGGTTGGAAACATCATTCAGCGCGGGGGCACGATTCTCGGGACGTCGCGCTGCCCGGAGTTCATGGACGTATCTGTTCGCCGCGCCTCGGCCGAACAGATGCGAAAAGACGGCATCGAGGGACTGATCATCGTGGGCGGCGACGGCAGTTTTCGCGGAGCGCTGGCGCTCCAGGACGAATCCGGCGTCGCTGTTGCAGGCATCACCGGCACGATAGACAACGACGTGTACGGCACGGACGAAACGATTGGCTTTGATACGGCCGTGAACACGGCACTCCTCGCCATCGACCAGGTGCGCGACACGAGCCAGGCGACGGGGATGATGTTCTTCGTCGAGGTGATGGGCCGCACCAGCGGCGCCATCGCGCTGTACACGGCGGTGGCAGGCGGCGCCGCCGGAGTGGTGGTGCCCGAAGCGCACGCGGAGATCGATGGGCTCATCGAGCAACTCCGCGGGTCCATCGAGCGGGGCAAGCGCAGCCATATCATCGTCGTCGCGGAGGGCGACGAAGCGGGCGGGGCGTTCGGTGTCGGCGAGAAAGTGGGCAAGGCCCTGAACCATCCTTACCGTGTCGTGGTGCTGGGCCACATCCAGCGCGGCGGACGCCCCACCATGCGCGACCGGATCGTGGCGGCCGAAGCTGGAGCGATGGCAGTCGAAGCGCTCATCGCGGGGCGATCGGGCATGATGATCGGCCGCCAGGGCGGGGTCTCAGTCGAAGTACCGCTGACCGAGGTGGTTTCGAAACAGCACCCGGCCCCAGACCTCGCGCTTCTCGCGCTGGCTCAAAAGCTTTCGGGGTGATGGGCCGAGCTGCTACAACCGTATTATCTTCAGACTGAGCATGACCGAGGTGTTCCATGCCACAGCCCGAGATCGGCAGCGCCGCTCCTGACTTCGCTTTGAACGACCAGAACGGCAACGCGACCACCGTTGCAAGCGTGGGCGGCAGGTGGGCGGTGATTTACTTCTACCCCCGCGACGACACGCCGGGATGCACGAAAGAAGCCTGCAACTTCCGGGACAATTTCGGCGAGTTGCAGGCAATCGGGGCGAGGGTTTTGGGAGTCAGCGGCGATAGCGGGGCTTCTCACCAGAAGTTTGCGGCGAAGTACGAACTGCCGTTCCCGCTGCTGGTCGATACCGGTAACGAGATGGCGAAGGCCTACGGCGCATGGGGGACCAAGGTTAATTACGGCAAGACCTACGACGGGATCATCCGCTCAACGGTGATCCTCGACCCCGAGGGCAGGGTCGCGAAAGCGTGGCCGAAAGTGAAGGCGGCCACACATGGAGCGGAGGTGCTGGCGTGGCTGAGGGCAAACGCGGGGTAA
>JANPDX010000598.1:0-1897 GCA_031431695.1 Dehalococcoidia bacterium | reverse complement strand
GGCTGGGTCGATCTTCTTAACTTGACGGAAGTAGATGACCGGACTGCGTTCCTGGCACAGAACTCCATCAATGCCAAGCTGTTCAAACGCTCGGCGAAGGGCCTGAGGCTGAGGCACCTTGCTCGCTACATCGTCGAGCTGGTCCACGCTCGAAAAAAAGTGCGGCGGCTTCTGGCCATCGAGGCCGAAGTCTTTCTTCCAGTCTTTTTGGGCTGCGGCGGTCATTTGCGTGATGACCCCTTCCCGTTTGAAACCTTCGACGGTTCCGCAAGAAGGTGGTAAGCCCAGCCATCGGAGTGCTTCTGAGACCGGATCGAGTAGCCGCTCTTCTTCAGATGGTCAATGTCACGGTAGATCGTTTGTTCGGAGACACCCAGTTTTTCGGCAAGTGCAGGCGTGGAGTATTCGCCCGTGCGGATCAGGTCGATCAGCGTTTCGTGACGTTCCGATATTGCCAGGGCACGTTCGTAGCGCATTGGGTCCACTCCATGCAGCATGTCTACCGCGCAGTGAGAGACTTGTCAAGGTCGGTTGTGCTTTCGCTGCAATGCTTTACGGCCCAACGGAGTGCGAGAGTGTTCGTGGTTCACCGTCGCCGTCGGAGTGTTTCGTCGCGGGGGTTCGCAAGAACTCGCCCCCGCGATGGAACGCGACAGAGGCGGCGTGCCTTGCCACGGTTCACCAGAGCCTGAGGTGGATTCCGAGCGGGGGTTCTGATTATGCCCGGTTGCCTTAATTGGATTACGACGGACTCTGCCCCTCGTCCTTAAGTTTCCGCTCGCGCAGGATGCGTTCCTGGAACGACGGAGCGAGCATTTCGGGTGTAGGTGCTGGTTCGGCCTGCTCAATTTCAACTGATTGGTCTGCAACCTCAGAACTGGCCTCCTGCCGACGGCGGATGCGGGCGGTGATGGGTTCCTCGGCGGTGGAGTGTTTCTGGCGGGTACGCTGTGGCGTGGCCTCGATGCTGTTGGCGGCCTTGAGGGCTTTGATTTTCTCGGCCACGTCGGACGCACTCGGCCCCTTCTCTTCGGCCGACTCGTGGGCTGTGCTGGAGAGGCCAGCCTTGAGCTGGTCGCGCAGGCTGGTCAGTTCAGCCAGATAGGTTTCATGCGTGAAGGGCTTGCCCAGGCGGGCCTGGTAGTCCCGAAGTTGGGATTCCGCGATGGACAAATCTTGCCGGACGCGGGCGCTTTCTGAGGCGTAGCCGGTGGCGAGCCGTTCCAGGGCGTTGAGTACCGCACGCGGCCCCTGGTGTTCGCGTGAGAGTCCAGACTGACGGGTGATCGAGCCTTCGAGGTAAACGTCGGCGGGAAATTGCGGATGCAGGACAAGGCCGAAACGCAGGCCACGGTAAGTGCCGAGCGGTACGCGGGTCGTATCACGGACGCCAGGCAAGGCATCGAGCTTGCCGCCAAGGATGGCAGGAGCGTCTTCGCGCGGCCATGCTTGCCTGCCGATGGTGATTGCATCATGGGCGTGTTCGGTTGCGGTCGCCTCGTCGGCGGTGAGACTGGCAAGGCGTTCATTCATACCGAAGATCCGGCCCGGCAGGTCGCGGACGCTGCGGCGGGCGACGTATTGTTCGTCGAGATGGTTCTTCTTCAGCAAGGTGAGCCGTTGCAATTCGGCATCGGCCTCGGCAAGCGTCAGCACGGCCGGGTTGCCTGACGCAATCGCCTTCACCTCGGCGTAGGAAAGTTCCTGGCCGCCGATGTCCTCGGCGCGGCGGGCGGCGTTGTCGCCGGTGATGACCTGGCCGATGAAGCGGGCCTTGGTTTCCAGTGCCTGCCACATGTAGGCATCAAATGACCCTTCCGTGACGTAGCGGTAGATCGCCACTTCCTCGTTTTCATTTCCCTGCCGAAGGATGCGGCCGTCGCGCTGCTCGACTTCC
>JANPDX010000597.1:0-14894 GCA_031431695.1 Dehalococcoidia bacterium | reverse complement strand
GTCACCCGCGAACACGGCGACATCGACATCTTCGTGTTCGAGGATGACCAGCGTTCGCTCTTCGACTTTCTTGAAGGGTGGAACCTCGTCGCTCACGACGAGAAGGAGCCCCAGGCCACGGAGCCGTGGACCGGCAGGGCGCTTGTCCTTCCGGCACACATCCACGCGCGGGAGCCGGGCGCAGCCAACGCCGAGCTGGTGAGAAAGTGGGTGACTCCGCCGTACAGCCAGGCGAAAGACGGCCGCGACTTCGAGCTCATCATCAACGAGGGGACGGGCTCGGACTGGGTGCTCAATGCGCCCTCGGCCCTCTCCATCGCGTGGGCAGATGGCGTCCGAGAATCTCCCTGGGGCGTGCCAACGGCCGCACCCGAAGTGCTCGCCTTCTTCAAGGCCACCGCGTACTTCGGGCAAAAGCGGCTCTGGGCCCGCGCCCACGACATCACTGACTTCGATGCACTGGTACCGCTGCTCGCGCCGGACCGGCGGCGCTGGCTCCGTGACTCCATCTCTGCCCTCCACTCGGATCACCCGTGGCTGGAAAAGGTCAGCTAGCCGCGCCCCGTCGAAACCGTAGTCGTGCCCCTCAGTGGGCACTCAGGCCCGGCGAGGGCCAGGGAAATCTTCGTGGCTCAACGCCGAAGGCCGTCGCGCCAGGATCGCGGTTGCCCTCGTTTACAGTCAGGCCCACCCGGGGGTGTTGGCCGGAGGAAGTCGGCCAACACCCCACTGCCATCACCCTCTTCCATCTTCGCCGTGCGCTCGTCCAGCCTTCCAACATGCACTTCCCCTGCCCCGCCGGCGAAATCCAGGCCCGCTCGAACGCCTGCCCGACGCTCCCAGCAAGCTCTGGCCCCTTGTTCCACACCAACAACAAGCAAACCCCCTCGAATCTGGACCTCCTTGTTCTTCCTTGTTAACAAGCAAAGTATTCGACCCACAGGGACACTCCAAATCTCGGTGAACCTTCAGTGTTTCCGTAGCGACCTCGGCGGCGAGAGCCAGCCCAGGTGAAGGCCGCAGCGACAGGCAAGGACGTTGTCTTGCCAGTCTGGGCCTGCTCGTCGCATACTCATGCGAACATCTGTGCGAATCACGTCCCCCCTCTCCCGTGAGGCACGAATCGGGAGAGGGGTCGGGGGTGAGGGCAGGAATCCGAAATTGCCTCATGGCTAAGCCTCCGCCCGCCTACCCCGTCCCCGCGGTTCGCCCCGTGCCCCCGGCGATCATCGCCGAAAGGGTGGTCGCGACGCTCCAGGCGAAGCGCACCGAGACCTATGTCCGCCGCATCGACGAGCGCCCCGCTCGCTACGGCGAATGGCCAGAGTCCCTCGACCAGCGCCTCATCTCCGCCTTCCGCAAGCGCGGCATCGAGAAGCCCTACACCCACCAGGCCAAAGCGATCGGCAACGCGCTCGCTGGCGCCAACACGGTTGTCGTCACGCCAACGGCCAGCGGCAAAACGCTCTGCTATAACACGCCAGTTATCGACGCGATCCTCAAGGATCCCTCCACCCGCGCGCTTTACCTCTTCCCCACGAAAGCCCTCGCCCAGGACCAGTTGGACGAACTGCACGGTCTTATCACCGACCTGCAGGCCGACATCCGCACGTTCACTTACGACGGTGATACCCCCGCCGATGCACGCCGCGCGGTCCGCCAGGCCGGCCATATCGTCCTTACCAACCCGGACATGCTGCATGCGGCCATCCTTCCCCACCATACCAAGTGGGTGCAGCTCTTCGAATCGCTCGAATATGTCGTCATCGATGAACTCCACACCTATCGCGGTGTCTTCGGCAGCCACCTCGCGAACGTCCTTCGCCGTCTGCGCCGCATCTGCCAGTTCTACGGCTCCGACCCGACCTTCATCCTCTGCTCGGCGACCATCGCGAATCCCGGCGAACTCGCCGCCGCACTGGTCGGCGACGATGTCGAACTCGTCGATGACAACGGCGCCCCGGCCGGAGAACGCGTGGTAGTCATCCACAACCCGCCCGTGGTGAACAAGGAACTCGGCATTCGCCAGTCGTCCATCAAGGCCGCCCGTGACATTAGCGCCGAACTCATTCGGGCCGGCATCCAGACGATCGTCTTCGCACCGAGCCGCACCCGCGTCGAACTGCTGCTGACTTACCTCCGCGATGCCCTACGCAGCAAACCCGGCGACCCGGAGCGCGTGACGGGCTACCGCGGGGGCTACCTCCCGAACGAACGCCGCGCCGTCGAGAAGGGCCTTCGTGACGGCACCGTGCGCGGTGTGGTAGCCACGAATGCGCTTGAGCTCGGTATCGATATCGGCGGGCTCGGCGCAAGCGTCGTCACCGGGTACCCCGGTTCGCTCGCCAGCCTCTGGCAGCAGTTCGGCCGCGCCGGGCGTAGCCGCGAGTCAGCTCTCTCAGTCCTTGTCGCGTCATCGAACCCGCTCGACCAGTACGTTGCCACCCACCCGGATTTCGTCTTCGAAGGCGCCATCGAACGCGGCCTTATCGACCCTGACAACATCTACGTGATGGCCAGCCACTTGAAATGCGCGGCCTTCGAACTGCCCTTCACCGTCGGCGAAGTCTTTGGCGCGAACACCGATGAGTTGCTCGACATCCTCGCCGAGGATGGCGTCGTCCAGAAAGCCAACAACCGCTATCACTGGATGAGCGAGGCCTACCCCGCGGAGCAGGTCAGCCTGCGAACCGCCAGCACCGACAACTTCGTCATCATCGAGCAAGGCCCCCAGCCGCGGGTCATCGGCGAATGTGACCGCCCGAGCGCACCCCTCCTCATCCACGAGGACGCGATCTACATCCATCGCGGCCAGCAATACGAGGTGGAGTTCCTCGATTGGGACGAAAAGAAGGCCTACGTCGCTCCCGTCTCGGTCGATTACTACACCGACGCCCAGCTTGCCGTGGAACTCAAGGTCCTCGACGAGTTTGACGAAGCCGGTTCCGCTGCGGGGAAGCATTCCACGGGCGAAGTCGCCATCACCTTCCTCGCGACCATCTTCAAGAAGGTGAAGCTCAACACCCACGAGAACGTTGGCTGGGGGAAAATCGCCATCCCGGAAGCGAACATCCACACCTCGTCGTACTGGCTCACCTTCGATGAGCGTGCCACGGCCGGCCTCGGCCGCGATGAGCTTGCATCGGGCCTCGCCGGCATCGGCGAACTGGCGCGCAACCTCGCGCCTATCTACTGTCTCTGCGATGCCCGCGACATCGGCGCCAATGTGCAGGTGCGGGCCCCCAGTACGGAGCTGCCAACGGTCTACCTGTACGACATGGTTCCCGGTGGCGTTGGCCTCGCGCAGAAGCTCTTCGAAGTGCGCGAGCAGCTTGCCGAAGCATGCCTGGCGCTCGCCAGAGCCTGCCCCTGCGAGAACGGCTGCCCGGGCTGCGTGGGCCCCCAGATCGAGCCCAACAGCCCCGCCAAGCGCGCCGCGATCAAGTTGTTGGAGCGCATCCGCGGGTAGCCGCGCCCTTCCGTGGGCGCTTGCGGCATGCCGCCAACCGACTCTTGGTCGATCACCGCCGACGCGGCTACGCCCTCGCCCAACACTTCCGCCCATCGCAAAACACCTGTCGCCGAGGCCCGATCGTGAGGAGGGGCTTTACGTCCTGCCGACGCATAGGCCGTCGGTCCCGCCCGATACGCCCAACCATCCGAGCCGCGCCCACGAGTCGCTCCGCTGGTCTCGTCGTCGCCTCACCCGGACTACATGGTCAGAGCTGATGCAAAAGCGGCACCAGAGCCGACAGCAACGCTCCCAACCGCAGCCCCTTAATCACCGGTCCGTAGACGAGCGCCTCGCTATGCACCTCGTAACGGTTGCGGCGTCCCAGGCGTTCTCGCGAGAGGTAGCCCTCTCGTTCGAGGTCGGCGACGATGCGTTTTACGGCGCGCTCGCTGATGCCAATGCGAACCGCAAGGTCTCGAAGGCGAATGTCCGGCTCTCCAGTAACACAGAGCAAGACGTTGGCGTGGTTTGTCAGGAAGTTCCATTCAGCCATTGCGTGGCGAAGGTTACCTTATCGCCACCGGCTACAACCAGTGGCGCGGACCGAACGAATTTACGCGGCTTTCACCGCTCCACCAGGAACCAGTGAGCGCCAGGGTCAACCGGTACCGCTTCGGTCTCGATGCGGTCAATGGTCGCTTCGGCTGGCCCGCGTTTGCATGCCACCACAAACTGCTTCACCAGCGTCCTGTCTCCTTGCACGATGGCTTCGCAGCTACCATCGCCCAGAAGGCGGCAACTTCCGGCGAGGGCCAGCGCGTTCGCGACGTTGCGCAGCCACAGCAGAAAACCGATCCCCTGCACCTTCCCGTGGATGATGATCCGCAACCTCTGCGGCACATAAACATCGAGCTTCGCCACATAGATAATGTCGGCAGATTGGATCGCGAGTTGAAGGAGGGACTCGACTCGACACCGAGTCCCTTTTCTTCGGCCCTACGCCAGCAATTCAGCCGGTGTCAGGTTGAAATCGCGCAGTACGTCCACCGCGTATGTAATGTGCCCCGAGTTCGCCGAGGCGTCGCCGTGGACCAGGTGCAAGCACGCCTCGGCCATATGCTCGACGGGGGTGGCCATGTCCTTGTTCGAGTCATTCACCAGCCCGTGATGCAGTACGCCCGGAGTCGCGACAAGACCCGGGGAAATTACGTTCACGCCGATGTTGTCGTTGCTGGCTTCGGCTGCGAGGCCGGTGGTGAACCGTTCGAGCGCCGCCTTGCACATGCCGTAGACGGTGCCGCCCCGGCCGGGAGCGTTCACCTTCGGGTGGAGTGCGGCATGCGATGAGATGTTCAGAATCCAGCCGCTCTTCTTCGCGCGCATCTTCGGCAGCACCATCTGGGCGAGGTGGAACGGCCCGAATACCTGGACTTCGAACATCAACTTCATCCGCTTCTCGGAGAAGTCATCAACGGGGATGAAGTAGGTGATGGCGGCATTGTTCACGAGGATATCGATGGGCCCGTAGGCCGCTTCGGTTGCTTTGATCAATTGTTCGCGGTCGTCGTGGCTGGCCAGGTCGGCTTTCACCGCCATCGCTTCGCCGCCGGCATCTTTGATCCGCTTTACCACGCTGTTGATGCTACCCGGCAGGATGTGGTCGCCTTCTTCCACGGTGCGCGCCGAGACGACGACTTTCGCGCCTTCCATCGCGTACCGAATGGCGATGGCCTCGCCAATACCGCGCGACGCTCCGGTGACGACCGCGACTTTGCCGGCCAACACGCCGTTCTTGTTCACAGTTGCAGACATTTGGTTTCAAACTCCATCACGAAATATGCCCGCCAATAGTGGTAGCCCGTGCGCGGAATGTCACGCTGAGGATTGTGGATTGGCGATTTCGGATTGTGGATTAGTTCGGTGCGCAGTGGCAGTCCGGGTCGTTTGGGTCAATCCGAAATCCACAATCCGAAATCCGAAATCGCTTACCGCCCGGTGAACTCTGGAGACCGCTTCTCAAGGAATGCGGCCACGCCTTCCTTAAAGTCGTCCATCGCGAACATCGTATGCAGGTGGGCCATCAGGTGGTCGACCGTCGTTTCGTACGTCTCGTTCAGGCCCTGGCGCATCATCCTCTTTGTCGCCTGCACTGCCATCGGCGCGTTCGCGGCGATTTCCTGAGCCCACTGGCGGGCGGTTGCCATCAGCTCCTCGTGAGGGACGACCGTGTTCACGAGCCCGGCTTCCTTGCACTGTTCGGCGTTCAATGTGAGCCCGCGGAAGAACATCTCCGATGCCTTTGCCCAGCCGATGAGCCTCGGCAGCAACCACGAGCCGCCGCTTTCGGGCACCAGGTTCCGCCGCGCCGTGATGGCCGCCATCTTGCCATTCTCGCTGGCGATACGGATGTCGCAGAGCAAAGCCAGGTCCATGCCGTAGCCGGCCGCGGCGCCGTTGAGCGCGCAGATCACCGGCTTGTCCATGTTCCAGAGCACGGTTGGCACCGAATCGTGCAGGTCGAACATCGAACGCGCGGGAGCGATGCCCCGGCCGGCGTTCGGGTTGTTATCCACCAGGTCCAGTCCCGAGCAGAACCCACGGCCCGTCCCGGTCAGAATCACCACGCGGATACCAGGGTCACGATTTGCGTCGGTCAGAAGTCGCGAGAGATTGCCGAGCATAGGCCCGCTGATCGCGTTCATCCGTTCGGGCCGGTTCAGTGTCAGGATGAGGACGTGGCCATCGCGTTCCGCCAGCAGGTGGTCGGTCGAAGTCGCGGGAGCAACGGGTTCAGCAGTTGTCATTTCAGAATCTCCAACACGGGTCTCTATGCGCGGGCGATGCTATCACACCGCCTCGTGGCCGTTCTCAGGCTGCGGGCTTTTCCCACACCGCTGGCCAGCGTTCGCTGCCGCGGACCGCTTCTTGCATCGCCAGCCGTTCGAGTTCGAGCGCAACGGCTAGCGCTTCATCCAGCGCGGTGCGCGCCTCCGGGTCGAGCCGTTGCTTCAGGACGCGCAGGGCATTTCGTTCCATCAGCCCCCGCACCGTGTGTGGCCAAATGAAGAACGCGAACCCTTCCGGTGCACCGAAGCTGCTGCGATGTTTGCCCAGCCACAGGTAGCGTTCCTGCACTGAAGCGACCGGCTCAACCATCGATGCGTACTGCCCGTCGGTTGCGTTCAGGCGCGTATCCACCAGCAGGCGTTCCGGAAACAGCGTGAAGCCGATGGTTACGAGGTCTGCCGTCGCCAGCAGCCTATCCAGTGCTTCCCGATCGACTTCCAGGCCGTTTTCGTTTCTCATCGGCGCACGTTCTTTCACTAGAAAACGAGGGGGTGGGGCTTGCGCCTCCACCCCCTCGGGATTGTGCCTCACCAGTCCTGGTTCTTCCGAGGAAGGAACCGAGGGCCGGGTTTTAGTACATTGGAGCCGCTGAACCCGCGCCCATCGGAGCGTGTTCCGGCTTGTCCGTCACCAGGCAGTTCGTGGTCAGCACCATCGCCGCGATCGAAACCGCATTCTCGATGGCCGACCGCGTCACCTTGGCGGGGTCGATGATGCCCTTCGCAACCATGTCGCCCGTTTCGTTCTTCTGAGCGTCGTAGCCATGGCCCTTCGGGAGCTTCTTCACTTCCTCGACGATGACCGACCCGTCCTTGCCCGCGTTGATAGCGATGCGGCGGAGGGGTTCTTCGAGGGCACGGCGGAGGATGCGGACACCCGTCGCTTCGTCGCCTTCGAGCTTGAGCTTGTCGAGCGCCCCGAGAGCGTTGATAAGGGCGACGCCGCCGCCAGGGACGATGCCTTCCTCAACGGCCGCACGGGTGGCGCTGAGGGCGTCGTCCACGCGGTGCTTCTTTTCCTTGAGCTCGACTTCCGTCGCGGCGCCGACCTTGATGACGGCGACCGACCCGGCGAGTTTGCCAAGGCGTTCCTGGGCCTTTTCGCGGTCCCAGTCGCTCTTCGAATCTTCCAGGAGCGCGCGGATCTGGGAAATTCGGGCGTCCATTTCCTTCTTCTTGCCCTTGCCTTCGATGATCGTGGTCTCTTCCTTGGTGGCAGTGACGCGGCGGGCGCGGCCAAGGTCGGCAACTTCAACGCTGTCCAGGGTGCGGCCGATTTCTTCCGAAACCACCGTCGCGCCGGTCAGCGTGGCGAGGTCGCCGAGGTTGTCCTTCTGGCGGTCGCCGAAGCCAGGGGCCTTGACGGCGAGGATGTTGATCGTGCCGCGCAGCTTGTTCACCGCAAGGGTGGCCAGGGCTTCGCCATCGAGGTCGCCGCAGACGATCACGACGTTCTTCGAAACCTGCAGGATCTTCTCAAGGACCGGAAGAATTTCCTGGACCGAGCTGAGCTTCTTGTCGGTGATGAGGATGTATGGGTCCTCGACGACTGCTTCCATTCGTTCCGGGTTGGTCACGAAGTAGGGGCTGATGTAGCCACGGTCGAAGGCCATGCCGTCGACGTACTCGACTTCGGTCTGGATGCCCTTGGACTCCTCGACCGTGATGACGCCGTCCTTGCCGACCTTCTCCATGCACTCGCCGATGAGGTTGCCGATCGACGGGTCGTTGTTCGCGGAGATGGTAGCGACCTGCGCCATCTGGTTGCGCTCGGTGACTTTTATGCTGTTCTTCTTGATCGCTTCGACGAGGGCGGCGGCGCCAGCCTCGAGGCCGCGCTTCAGGCCCATTGGGTTCGCGCCGGCGGCCACGTTCTTGAGGCCCTCCTGCACGATCGCCTGGCCGAGTACGGTCGCCGTCGTGGTGCCGTCACCGGCGATGTCGTTGGTCTTGGAAGCGATTTCCTTGGCCAACTGCGCGCCGATGTTCTCGAACGGGTCTTCCAGTTCGATGTCCTTGGCGATCGTTACGCCGTCGTTGGTGATCGTCGGGGCGCCGAACTTCTTGTCCAGCACCACGTTTCGGCCCTTCGGGCCAAGGGTGATTTTGACTGCGTCAGCGAGGGCATCGATGCCGCGCTTCAGGGAATGACGTGCCTCTTCATCGAAGAGCAGTTGCTTTGCCAATTTGTCTACCTCTGGGAGGGATTTTGAGTTACTGCGAGCACGATATTAGCACTCCCTGTCAATGAGTGCTAATCCCTCCATAACCATTTCCCCGCGCCTTCGCCTAGACTCTTCCCATGCCCGGCCCTACCGCCGTCTTTGGCGGCACATTCGACCCTCCCCACATCGGCCACCTCGTGCTCGCGGAGTGCGTCGCCCACCAGTTCTCCTGCGATCGCGTCCTTTTCATCCCCGCCGGAGACCCTTACCGCAAGACCGCCACCGACACCCCCGAAAACCGCCGCGCTGGTTCCGGTTCGGCGCGCATCGTAGCGCCAGCGGCCTTGCGCTTTGAAATGGTGCAACTTGCGATAGCCGGCAACCCGCGTTTCCAGGCCGACGGCCGCGAAGTCGCTCGCCCCGGCCCCAGCTACACCATCGATACCCTCCGCGAACTCCACGCTGAAGGCTGGAGTTACCTTATCCTCGTCCTCGGTAGCGACGCCCTCGCCGATTTGCCCAACTGGCGCGAACCGGGCGAACTCTCTCGGCTCGCCCGCATCGTCGTCGCCGCAAAACACGAAGGAGCCAGTACCGGGCGCTTCGAACGTGTGGACATGCCGCTGCTGCATATCAGTTCCAGCGAGGTGCGAGCGCGCGTCAGCGCGGGACGGCCCATCCGCTACCTCGTCCCCGAGGCGGTGGAGCGATACATTGGCGAGCACGGCCTCTATCGGGCGTAGGTAGCACCGACCAATCGCCTTTCGTCTTCATGCGCGGACCAATAGCCCCGACCGTTAGGAGCCCGTGGTCGAGCGCTCGGTGGACGGGCTGTTCGGCACCCGGGAATTCCGCCGGCGATGTTCGGAAACCGCTGACGCGGCATCGACTCGGACCGCCGACGCCGCGTACAGTTCGCCCGTGAAGATTCTGCGCCTCACCACCAGTAACGACACCGTCCACCAGGGGCCCGGCTCGCGCGTGGACTGGCTCCAGCGCCTCGGTACGGAACAGCTTGGTGAACCGCTCGAACTGGTCACCAGGCCGATCTGGCCCGACATGCGCCTGCCGGCCGCGGTGGAACGCTGGTGCGCCCAGGAAAACCCAGACGTCGTCTGGCTGGTTCTCCAGAGCTTCTGGTTCGAATACCTCTCAGTCCCCAAGAAGCTTGAACGCCGGTTCGGGCGTGCCGGGAAGGTCGCTTCGGAAGCTGGTTTCCGTGCCGCCGACAAAGCATGGCTATCGCATAACCCTGTCTTCAGGACCGGTCGGAGGCTGGTGCAAAAGGCCGTGGGTGGGGACCCTCACTTCACGCCCGGCGAGATCATTGCCGCGGTCGAAGGCGTTGCCCGCGTCGTTCTCCGCTCGGAGGGCCGCCAGTTCGTTGTCTGGGGTCCGTTCTCTTACCAGAACTTCGGCGAAACCCACGGCCAGGAGCGGCGCCAGCTCCATTGGCGATCCCAGGTCGTGACCAGTGTCCGCGCGCTTTCGGAAGAGCTTCATTTTCCCGCCGAGGCGCCGGAAAAGCCCTACTGGCAAACTCAACCGCCCATCACCATGCACCGCGACCAGTTTCATTTCGCGGCCGCGGAACAGCGCACCCTGGCCCAACGCGAGATCGACTTTCTTTGGAACGTTGTCCTCGGTCCACATTCGGCCCAGTGACCGCGGCGAACCGCTCGTAGAACCTCCGTAAGCCCGTTACGAAAGCGCGAAAAAACTCGCGTCCAGATTCGCTTCGTGCTAAACTGAGAAGGTAACCTAGCGATTTGCCCCATCGCCAAAAACCGGGCGCCCCTGCCGAGGTATGTAGCTTCCACCTATGACTACTCCCGCTCCTTCACCCACCTATACCGCCGAAAACATCCAGGTGCTGGAGGGCCTCGAGGCCGTTCGCCGCCGCCCCGGCATGTACATCGGCACTACCGATAAGTCCGGGCTGCACCACCTCATCAAGGAACTCGTCGATAACGCCGTGGACGAGGCCATGGCTGGCTATTGCGACCGGGTCGAAGTCATCCTCCACGCCAACGGCTGGTGTACGGTCATCGATAATGGCCGGGGCATTCCAGTCGATGTCCAGAAGCAAACCGGCAAAACCGCCGTCGAAACTGTCCTCACGGTCCTCCACGCTGGCGGCAAGTTCGGCGGTGGCGGTTACAAAGTCTCCGGCGGCCTCCACGGTGTAGGCGCATCCGTCGTCAACGCCCTCGCTGAAGAGCTGTGGGTCGAAGTCGTTCCCGACCCCTCCGCACAGGGCGCCGACAAAGCGGGCAAGGTCTACCACCAGGACTACGCCAAGGGAGCCCCTCTCAACGAACTTACCCCGACCGTACTCACCGGCGACCGCAAATGCGGCACGACAGTGAGCTTCAAGCCAGACGCCTCCATATTCGAAAGCACCGACTTCGACTTCAAGATAGAGGCTGAACGCCTGCGGCTCTACGCCTTCCTGACGAAGCGTGTCTGGTTCCATCTGCGCGATGAGCGTGATGGTAACGAAGTCAACTACTACTTCGAAGGCGGTATCAAGAGTTTCGTTCGCCACGTAAACCGCGACCGCGAAGCCATAAACTTCGAACCCGTCTACGCGGAGCGCGAAATCGATAGCAACGTCATCGAGTTCGCCATCCAGTACAACGAAGGCTTCAACGAAACCGTTTACACCTTCGCCAACTCCATCAATACCGTCGATGGCGGCAGCCACATGACCGGTTTCCGCACCGCGCTCACCCGCGTCATCAACGACTACGCCCGCAAGACCAAGATCCTCAAGGACAACGACCCGAACCTGACTGGCGATGATGTCCGCGAAGGGCTCGTTGCGGTCATCTCCGTCAAGCTTCCCGAACCACAGTTCGAAGGCCAGACAAAGACGCGCCTAGGCAATGCCGAAGTCGCCGGTCAGGTCCAGACGGTGGTCGGCGAAGCCCTTGGCCAATACCTGGACGAGAACCCCAACGACGGTCGCAAGGTCATCGAGAAGTGCCTCACGGCCAGCCGCGCCCGCGAAGCTGCCCGCAAAGCCCGAGACCTCGTCCAGCGCAAGAGCGCCCTCGAATCCGGCACGCTGCCCGGCAAACTCGCCGACTGTTCCAGCCGCGACCCCGAAGAATCAGAAATCTTCATCGTCGAGGGCGACAGCGCGGGTGGTTCGGCCAAGCAGGGCCGTGACCGCAAATACCAGGCGATCTTGCCCCTCTTCGGCAAGATCCTGAACGTTGAGAAGGCGCGGCCCGACAAGATGCTCGGCCACGAAGCCATTCGCCTCGTCATTTCCGCCCTCGGCACCGGCATCCGTGAGACCTTCGATGTCGGGCGCCTCCGCTACCACAAAGTGATCATCATGACTGACGCCGATGTCGATGGCGCCCACATTCGCACGCTCCTGCTCACCTTCTTCTTCCGCAACATGCCCGAGCTCATCGATGGTGGCTACCTTTACATCGCTCAGCCGCCGCTTTACCGCATGCAACAGGGCAAAGACATCCGCTACTTCTACAACGAAGCAGCGCTCGACGAGTACAAGAAGGGCAACAAGCGCGCGACCATCAACGTCCAGCGCTTCAAGGGCCTCGGTGAAATGAACGCGGAGCAACTCTGGGATACGACCATGAAGCCGGACACCCGCGTCCTCCTGCAGGTCAATGTCCACGATGCGGCCGCTGCCGATAGGCTCTTCTTCGAACTCATGGGCGACGAAGTGATCCACCGCCGCCGCTTCATCCAGGCCAACGCGGCGAACGTCAAAAACCTCGACATTTAGTTCGAACCCTGGAGTCGCGCCCCTCAGCGGGCGCTCAGGCCCGGCAGGGCCAGTGTCATCTCCCCGGAACAGCACCGAGGGCCGTCGCACCCGTCTTCGCAGGGCTCGCGTAACACTCGTTGGGGGGCATGCCGCCAGCGCCCCCGGTGGGACGCGGGTACCCGGGGTTCGTTAGCCCATGCCTAACATTTCCCTCTATCCCGTGTAGAATCCCACCACACCTTCTCACCTCGCGGAGCAGCCACCATGACCAGCGCCCCCACCAGCGAACGCCCCTTCGACCCCGATGCCCTCCGCGACAGGTACCGCCTCGAACGCGACAAGCGCCTCCGCCAGGACGGCAACTCGCAATACATCGATATCGCGAACTTCGCCCACTACCTGGAAGACCCCTACGCCCGCCCGCTCCAACGCGAGCCCGTCACCGACCAGGTCGAAGTAGCCATCATCGGAGGCGGCTTTGCTGGCCTATTGCTTGGTGCTCGCCTTCGCGAAAAGGGCGTCCAGGACCTTCGCATGATCGAAAAGGCCAGCGACTTCGGGGGCACCTGGTACTGGAACCGGTACCCGGGCGCCGCCTGCGACACCGAGGCCTACATCTACATGCCACTCCTCGAAGAGGTCGGCTACGTTCCCAGCGAGAAGTACGCTAAGGGTACGGAGATCTTCGAACACAGTAAGCGCATCGCGAAGCACTTCAACCTTTACGACAACGCACTTCTCCAAACGGGCGTGACAGAACTCCGGTGGGACGAAGCCAAAGCTGTCTGGAACATCTCAACCGACCGTGGCGACAACTTCCGGGCCCGCTACGTTTGCATGGCGAACGGTCCGCTCAACCGGCCCAAGTTGCCCGGCATCGAAGGCGTTGAGTCCTTCAATGGGCACTCGTTCCATACCAGCCGCTGGGATTACGGCTATACCGGCGGCGACAACTACGGGAACCTCACTGGCCTGAAGGACAAGCGCGTCGGCATCATCGGCACCGGCGCCACCGCCGTGCAGTGCGTGCCCCACCTTGGCGCGACCGCGAAGTCGCTCACGGTCTTCCAGCGCACGCCGTCCTCGATCGATGTCCGCGCCAACCGGCCGACCGACCCCGAGTGGGTCAAGTCGCTCGAACCGGGCTGGCAGGCCAGGCGCATGGAGAACTTCTCGCTGCTGACGAGCGGCGGGTTCGCGGAAGAAGACCTCGTCATGGATGGCTGGACCGAAATCATCGGCAAGCTCCTTCGTGCCATGCGCGAGGCCGGCGCTGGACTGGACCCCGAGTCGTTGGCGAAGACCGTCGAACTCGCGGATTTCGAAAAGATGGAGCAGATCCGCGCTCGCGCTGAAGCCCTCGTCGAAGACCCGAACACGGCAGAATCACTGAAGCCCTACTACCGCCAGTTCTGCAAGCGCCCATGCTTCCACGACGAATACCTCCAGACCTTCAACCGCCCGAGCGTCACGCTCGTCGATACGCAGGGCAAGGGCGTGGACCGCATCACCGAGAAGGGGGTCGTCGCCAACGGCATCGAATACGAACTCGATTGTCTGATCTATGCGACGGGCTTCGAAGTCGGCACCGACTTTGCCCGCCGAGCCGGTTATCAGGTGCACGGCCGCGACGGCCAGACGCTCAGCGGCAAGTGGCAGGATGGAGTCTCAACGCTCTTCGGCATGCAATCACGCGACTTCCCGAACTGCTTCATCATCGGTCTCAGCCAGGCCGCTATGGGCGCGAACATCCCGCACGTCCTCGATGTCCAGAGCAAGCACGTGTCCTACATCATCGACCACGCGATCGAACACGAAGTGCGGGCAGTGGAAGTCTCCGAAAAGGCTGAAAAGGAGTGGGTTGAAGCGGTTATAACCGCCTCAATCGCGAACGTCGGCTTCCTCGAATCCTGCACGCCGGGTTATTACAACAACGAAGGCAAGCCCAACGGCGACCTCATTCGCCGCAACGGTCCGCATGCCGCCGGGATCATCGCGTTCCAGCAACGGCTCGAAGCCTGGCGCAACGAAGGCAACCTCCAGGGCCTGGAGTTCGACTCCGCCTGAAGCGGGCGGATTCCAGTTGGTTCCCGTTTACAGCGCGGAACCTCATCCTCCCCTACCCTTACTGCATGGGATTCGACATCGAAGCACTCATTAAGACCGCCGGTTACGTCGGCCTTTTTCTCATCGTCTTTGCCGAGACGGGCATCCTGCTCGGCTTCTTCCTCCCGGGCGATACACTTCTGCTTTCCGCTGGCCTGCTTATCCAGCAGGACAAGGTTGGCCTTGAGCTCTGGATCCTGATCCCGCTGCTAACCGCGGCGGCGATTCTTGGCGATGCTCTCGGCTACCAGGTTGGCAAACACGCCGGCCCTCGGCTGTTCAACAAGGAGGACAGCCGCCTCTTTCACCGCAACCACCTTGTTCGAGCGCAGAACTTCTACGACAAGCACGGTGGAAAAACGATCATCATCGCCCGCTTCTTGGCGTTCATCCGCACCTTCGCGCCCACAGTCGCTGGCGCGGCGAAGATGCCATATTCAAAGTTCGCCGCCTACAACGTCATCGGCGCGCTGCTCTGGGTGCCATCGCTCACGCTCGCCGGCTACTATTTTGGCAAGGCTATTCCGGCCGACCTGATCGACGTGTTCTTCATCGGCATGGTGGTCGTCATGGTC
>JANPDX010000596.1:0-3011 GCA_031431695.1 Dehalococcoidia bacterium | reverse complement strand
CTTGGAATATCACCCGCCACTCGGCGACGGGCCTGCTTGCGAAGGTCTGGCGCAAGGTCCCCACGAGTTCGATGCCGTTCTCCAGCCGTGCTTCGGGATCGGAGAAGCGCGCATCCTCAAGGAGGTCGATTCGGTCGGCTGCGATGAGCACGGCGTCGAAGTCCTCGTGCGTGCGGACCATGAAGAAGTTGAAAAACCTGCCATCGCTCGTCTCGTAGAGCACCCTGTTCGGATAGCGGGCAGGCGGAGGTGGGACTTCCCGGACGGGAAATTCGGCGCCGGACACCGCGCCCTGGGCGAGGCAGGCGTTCGCCCAGACGCCGTTCGCCAACAGGCTCGTGTGTACCTTGCCGCCTTTGCCCGTGCGCTCCCGGCGCATAAGCGCGGTAACGATGGCGGCGTAGAGCGAAACGGCCGTCGGATGGTCGCCCATGCCCGGCACCGAACCGCCGGGAGTCGCGCCGGGGTAGCGCACGCGATCCATCAGGCCGCTCCGCGCCCACCATGCCGAGTGGTCGAAGCCCTCGAGTTCCGCGTCCGGGCCATGCTCTCCATACGCCGTCAGCGAGGCATAAATCATCCTCGCGTTTTCTGGCGCGAGGTCCTCGTAGTTCAGGCGCAGCTTCCGGCGTGTCGGGAACGGCTGGTTCGTGATGAACACGTCGCAGTCGCGCACCAGCCGCAGAAGGATGTCCCGGCCCTCTTCCGAGGCCAGGTCGAGGGCGATGCTGCGCTTGTTCCGTCCGTCGCAAATCCACATGTAGTTCATGTCGGACTTCGGGCTGAGCGGGCCGTTCGCCAGCGCCCGGTAAGGGTCTCCCGCGCCGGGGATCTCCACCTTGATCACGCTCGCTCCGAAGTCGGCAAGGATCGTCCCGGCCACTGGCCCGGCAATCCATGTGCCCACATCGAGCACCTTCAGCCCCTCGAACAGGAGCGGTTCATCAGCAAGTTCATCGCGTTGGCTCATAGTGGCCGAATCCTACCGCCGGAATCGGCATCCGGGTATCAGGGTGGTGCGGGCCCCGCATCGGTTCGAATTGCTCCGACTACCGCAAGGAGCAGTTCACCGCCCGGCAGCACTACCGCCGAGGGGTCGCCGCCGTCGCCAACGCGTATCCCCGGCTCAACCGTCCAGGCCACGCCGTCGTTCGAAACCGCGGACCAAACGCCGCCCTCACCCGAACCGAAGTAGCGCAATTGCCCACCGGCCCCCACGGCGTTGCCAATCCACTGCTTCCCTCTCCCCACATCCACCATCGCGACTTGCTGGAAAGACAGTCCATCGGTCGAAACGGCGTGGAAACCGGCGCCAGTATTCGCCTGCTGATTGTGGGAAAACAGGTGCCATGTCCCCTGGTAGGCAACGATGGAGGCATCGACGGTCCCGCCTTCCGGCGCAAACCGGGCGCCAGCCTCGAACGCGAAATGCACCGCATCGCTCCCGATTGCGGAGTAGATAGCAGGCTTACCTTGTCCCGCACGTTCATTGGAGGTGAAGTACAGCCGGTAGCGTCCGTCCCCGAGCTGCACGATCGTCGGGTCGAACGGCCGCATCAACGTCTCAGAGAAACCGCTCACCTCAATCTGCGCCGGCTTGCTCCATGTCGCCCCGCCATCAGTCGAGAACGACGTCGCCACCCGGTCAAACGCCGCCTTGTTCTCAAATGGGAACCATTGAAACACCGCCACCAAGCGCCCGCTCGCATCGCGAATGAGGCACGGCACCCCGGCACGCTCCACGAACGTTGTTGGCCCGCTAAACGTCTTGCCGTCTGACGATCGATAGAGCGCGAGGTCCCGGTTCCACGGTCCGTTGCGCGGATCCTGGTTGGGACTGTTGAGCGGAGGCGCGCTCCGAGTCGGCGTGGCCACAGGCTGCGGACTCGCACTCCGGGTTGGCGTGGCCACGGGCTCCGGACTCGCGGCCGATGTGGCCGTCGCTTCGGCGGTGGAGGCCGGGCCAACGGAAAGCTCGTCTCCGCTGCCGCACCCGCTTAGCGCGAAGAGCGCTGAGGCAAACGTGGCGAGGGCAACGAATTGACTGCGCGGTGAAGACGTCATCACATCGGTAATGGCGCCCGCTCCCAAAAAGTGCCGACGGACACGAAACCTCAGACCACTTCGAACAAAAACTCCACTTCCACGGGCACCCCGAAGGGCAACTCGGCCAGGCCCACCGCGATTCGCGCATGCCGCCCAGCTTCGCCAAAGACGTCGATCAAAATCTGGGATGCCCCGTTGATGACCTTCGGGTGGTCTGTAAAACCCTCCGCGCTCGCCACATAGCCGGCGACGCGAACAACCCGCGCAACCTTATCGAGGCTGCCCAGTTCGGCCCTTACGATGGCCACCGCCTGCAGGGCGCACTGGCGCGCCATTGCGTTCGCCTCTTCGATAGTCACGCCTCCGCCCAGCTTGCCCCTTGCCATCGGGCTGCCGTCCTTCATCGGGACCTGACCGGACACGAACAATTGGTTCCCGCTCCGCACACACGGCGCATATAGCCCGGCCGCGAGCGGCACGGTGGGCAGTTCGATTCCCAACTCCCTCAGCCTCGCCTCATGGCTCACTGGTACTCACCGAGCAGGCTGCTCACCACGTTTTCGAACTCCTCATCGCTGTAGCACTCGATGACTATCTTCGCGCCCTTTTTCTGCGGTTCTATCTTCACGCGCGTGCTCAGTGCCCGCCGCAATCGCGACTCAATATCCCCATAGGCCGAATCCCGGCGAGCGGTTTGCGCTCCCGGCGTCGAACTCGTCGCAGGCGTCTCGGCGAGTTGGCGGCGCACGAAGCCCTCGGTGTCGCGCACCGACATCTTGCGCTTCACCACTTCCCGCCAGGCGTTCACCCGGCCGCGCCCCTCCGGCAGCCCGAGCAGAGCACGTGCGTGGCCCTCGCTGATTTCGCCCGCCACAAGGCTCCGCCGAATCTCGGATTCGAGTTGAAGCAGCCGAAGAGCGTTCGCGACAGTCGCGCGGTTCTTGCCGACGCGCTTCGCCACCTCC
>JANPDX010000595.1:0-2043 GCA_031431695.1 Dehalococcoidia bacterium | reverse complement strand
CAAGGTGATCGTATCGCCGACATTCGCGCCGAAGATGGCGCGGTAGCGTGGGAGTCGTGGCAGAAGTCGCGGCACCCGCTCGTCGTCCTCGACCTGGACATGCCGAAGGTCGGCGGAAGAGAGGTCCTGGAGTGGGTGCGTCAGAATCCGACCACGGCTCAGCTTCCGGTGATCGTCTTCACGGCGACGACTGGCGAAGGCCTCGAGGCCGAGCTGATGGGGGCCGGCGCCGACGACTACATCCGCAAGCCGCTCGATCCAGCTCGCTTCACCGCGCGCGTCAAGGCGGCCTTGAGACGCGCCGCCGTCTGATCGCCCAGCGCGAGCGAATCCGTCAAGGTGCGCCGTTCGCGGTCGAAAGAATGAGGAACGTGTAACTGTTCCCGATCGTGTAGCTCGCGGCGGTCTTGCCCAGCAGGCTCACGACCGTATTCCCCAGAGCCTTGTCGGTGGTGTTGACCGAGATCCCGAGCAAGACCTTGGTGGCGGGATTCTTCGGCAACCCGCTTGGCAGGATCCAGTTCTCCCAGTCCATCTGGTAGCG
Organism: Dehalococcoidia bacterium; assembly: GCA_031431695.1. GTDB lineage: Bacteria > Chloroflexota > Dehalococcoidia > Tepidiformales > Tepidiformaceae > Amarobacter. The sequence continues at coordinate 1,499 of JANPDX010000595.1, read as the reverse complement.
GGCCTTCTTGAAGGCATACCCGGCGGGCAGATACGGGGTCAATTCGGTCGGAGACTTCCCGGTGGCGTATTCCTTCGGCCACGTGTTGGTTTCGGCGTTGTAGGCGAACGTCGCCGCGCGGATGACATTGAAATCTCCGATCACTTGAGCGGCTCTCGCATTTCGCAACATCCTCTGGTAGCTCGGGAGCGTGATGCGGAGCATGATGCCGATGATCGTTAGCGCAATCACCAACTCGATCAGAACGAATCCACCCTGGCGGGACACGTTCATCGCGTTGCCTTCGTCAGGCCCAGCGAACCCAGCCGATTGCCCAGAAACACTTCCATCGAGTCGGTGGATTGTAGCGCCAGCGCCGTGCCCATGTGGGTGGTGGTGAGGCAGTAACGGCCCGCGTCCACACGTCGGTAGTCGATTCCCTCGATCGCGGACCCAGCCTCGTCGAGCGAGACGGGAAGCCTGTCGTGGGCCAACCGGAACTGCTCGATGCGCTGGTATTGAAGGTACATCGCGAAGCGCATGCTTGCCTCCTGGTACTCCTGGGGCGGAGCGGGCTCATCGAAGCTCGGAAGCCACGATGGATTGCCAATCCACAGATAGGAGGTCAACAGGCCAAGCATGACACCGAGGATCGGCTTGACGAAGAACCTGCGTCGCGGCGGCGCCTCGCACTCGCTAGAGGCGGTTCGGATCATCACCTCGCCGAGCGCCTCCATGGCATCGCGATTCGATGGCCCGACCGACAAAGCCCGGAGTGCCTCGGGATCCGCTTCTGGCACATGCGGGCGGGAAGAATCGGGCAGACTCATGTCACGCTAGGAATCGTCCCCGCGGAGGGGATTCTCCACGAGATTGTTCGGGCGCGTTCGGGTCGGGGAACTCAAGTCCAGGCACCGAACGGCCGAAGAATCATGGGGATACCGGGTCTCCTGGGAAACGCTCGGCACGATATCGGCACGTTCGGCGCGCGTCTTGCGTGGAGCGGGATGGAGTCTCCGTTGGAAGGTCGGTGAGGTCGATCGCGCCGTCGCATCATGCTCTCGATTCCGCAATCACCGTGAACGCTGCCGGTGAGGTCGTTGGCTGGAACGCTCAGGCCGAGAAGATGTTCGGCTGGCCATCCAAGGACGTGTGCGGCACCCGATTCTCGGTGACCGTCATCGCGCCGGCACAACGGCCGGCCTTGGACCAGACACTGCAACAATTCCTCGAGTCCAGTGACGAGGCGATCCCGAATTGCTGGGTCGAGACCACCGCCATCGACCGCGAAGGTCGCGAGTTTCCGGTCGAACTGGCGATCGTCGGGGCTTTCGCGCATGGCATCGTCATCGTGACCGACATCACCGAACGCAAACGCGCCGAGGAGGCGCTACGCGATGGTGAAGCCCTGACACGCGCGATGGTCGAAGGAAGCGTGGATGGCATCCTGACCATGGACGAACGCGGCTCGATCACCACCGCCAATCCGGCACTGGAGACTATCTTCGGTTATCGCGGCA
>JANPDX010000594.1:0-2072 GCA_031431695.1 Dehalococcoidia bacterium | reverse complement strand
CGCGAAGATGGGCGGCTTCGATCTCCCGATCCTGCACGGGCTGTGCTCGTACGGAATCGTCTGCAAGGCGGTCGTCGACCATGCCCTGGGCGGCGATACCTCGAAGGTGGCGCGTTACCAGGCGCGGTTCGCGGGTGTCTTTTTCCCGGGCGAGACGATGGTCACGGCCTACTGGCGCGAGGGCAACACGATCTTCGTTGGCTCGAAATCGAAAGAACGCGGGACGGCGGTGATTTCGAACGCAGCGATCACGGTGCGGTAGTTTCGTGCTGACGCGTGCTCCTTCCCGGGACGGACGGACCTCCATGGGACTGGTCCTCCATGAGCACTGTAGAATCCGCTCGTACTACTTTTGGCACTCGGAGTGACTCATGCCGCAGACGTTCGAGGTTGTTTTCCTGGGGACCGGCAGCCCGATCCCCAGCCCGGACCGGTGTGGTTGCGGCCATGTCATCGTCGCGGGTGATTCGAACGTGCTGGTGGACTGCGGTTACGGCGCCGCGCGGCGGTTGATGCCAGCGGGGATCATCCCGGCGACGATCGATACCGCCGTCTTCACGCACATGCATACGGACCACATCACGGACGTGCCGGACTTCTTGAACATGCGCTGGACCTCGGGGGCGACGAAGCCGCTGCAGGTGTTCGGACCAACGGGAACGAAGAAGATGATCGCCGGGTTCTTGATGGCGCTGGAAGACGACATCCGCTTCCGGACGGCGCACCATCCCGGCAAGCTGCACCCGGACGGGATCAAGGTCGAGGTGACGGAAGTGACGGCGACGGCCGATGCTCGGAGCTTCCTTTCGGCCAACGGTGTTGTGCTCGAAAGCTTCGAGGTGGACCACTTCCCGGTGGTGCCGGCGCTCGGTTATAAGGTGAAGTTCGATGGCCGGAGCATGGTGTTTTCGGGCGATACGAGCATGTGCGATTCGCTGCTGGCGGCGGCCAACGGCGTGGACCTGTTGGTCAGCGACGCGCTGAACCCGGTGATGTTCCAGGCACTGATCGACCGGGTGCGGCCCATTCGGCCCATTGCCGCATCGCTGTTCGATGACGTGCCCAGCTACCACATTCACACGGACGAGGTCGCGCGGCTGGCGCGGGACGCGGGTGTCGGCAAGCTGGTGCTGAGTCACCTGTTGCCCAACCTGCCGAACGATCCGGCGATGGAAGCACAGTTCTCAGCCGGGATGAGCGACGTATACCCCGGCCCCATCCAGATAGCGCGGGACACACAGCGCATTGCCGTCGAAAAGAGGAACGGGTCATGAGCCACGAAGACATGTTCGTAACCAGCCTGCGCAACCGAATCCGGGCGATGAACACCCTCTGGGAGCGGGCCGTGGGCGACCTGACGCTGGAACAGATGAACCACCACGAACGCGAGGGTGTGCTGCCCATGGCGTTCAGTTTCAGCCACTACATCAAGGCGCAAGATCAATCGATCAGCCGGGTGTTCCTGCGCGAGGAGCAGCTCTGGATTGCGGGTGGCTGGGCGGCGAAGGTCGGCGTGAACGTGGACGCGCTGGGCCGCGAGGAAACCGTGGAGGAGATGCAGCACCTCCGCTTCGGCGACATCGAGGCGTGGAAGGCCTACCAGGCCGAAGTCCTCGAACGGACCTCGAAGGTGCTGGAGACGATCACCGCGGACTTGCTGGCAGAGGTGCTGATGCCGTTTCTGCCGCCGAACATGCAGAACATCTTCTGCGCGATTGTGATTGGCCCGGGGGCGCCGCTGCGAAGGCTCGAAGTGCTGGAGTGCTTTGTCTATCAGCACGGGCTGCGGCACATGGGCGAGATCGAGCACGGGCGGGCGCTGGTCGGTTTGCAGGGGATGACGAGTTAGGGGCTGCGGCCCTCACCCCCGACCCCTCTCCCGACGCTGCGGGAGAGGGGAGACGATGGAACGTGGAAAACATTTTTTTCGCGTTTTGAGCGCGTTCGAGCGCGTTCGGAGCGCGTTGTGAGCGCGTTGCGTTCACGTTCGACGTTAGATTCGGAACGTGGGGCCTCACGTTCGACTCCCGGCCTCGCACCCAGAATGTGCGAGACATGCCGCGCAGGGGACG
>JANPDX010000593.1:0-4042 GCA_031431695.1 Dehalococcoidia bacterium | reverse complement strand
GAGCCGGCTCACCGTGACAGCCTGCGAGACCGCCGTCCGCGCCGCCGAACGAATCTTCGCCAGCGACACGACCTGAGCAAGGCCCGGCGGCTCCGATGCCGTGGCGTTTCATTTCCTCGCCGACCGCGTAATTCGCCATTGGGTCGAACGTGAGTTAGTCCATGAGATCACGCAGATGGTCGCGACCGATGCTGCGGATTCCATCACCATTGCGTTGTGGGACCTCTTCCGATTGCAGGACGTAGTTCCCTTCGTTGCCCCTGAGAGCAAACTTACCCCAGCTGCGCTGGCCGCCGCTCGCGCCACCGAAGATGAAACCGAACAGCGACGTATTATGACCGAGGCCGGGATTGACGAGCTCACGCGGGACATCTTCCTCCGGGACTTCAGGGAAGCCCAATTCGAAGGGAGCGTCCTCCGTATCGACTTCCGGCTTGGAGAGGACGGTTACTCCGACTACGGAATGTTGCTGTTTCGTGGACCAGAGCGACTGTGGATTCTGCGCATCGAGCCAGGGCCAGGCAGTGAGCAGGCGGAGATGACCATCATGCCGGGCGACCTGGATGTCTTCGCGCGCGAAGTCAGGCTGTTGGTCGATAGGTCGACCACTTGAACGGCCCATAGCCATTGCGACAGGTCCGCAGGTGTTCTGACTGGCCGGAACGCTACCGCGCGAACGCACTCAAGGTTCCTCCTCTCTGCGCCAGCCGAAACCTAAAGCAGACTACTTCGCCGTTTTCGTGTCTTCTGAGTCATTCCTGGAGACTGAGGCGGAGCCGAGAACTGAGCTAGACGCGCGTGGACAGTCTTCAGATTGGCCGCGGCCATATCCGGCACGCGTCTGCCGCAAGTGCCCGACTTCGCACGTCAATGGTGGATTCGTCCCAGACGTCGGGCGCAGCTTCAAGCAGTTTCTTGTTCAACTGCAAGACGCTGTGTTCGCTCAGGAGCCCATGTTTCGATTTCGCTTCCTCCAACGCCCGCCACGAGAGGTTCGACAGAGCGGGGTTGAGGACGCCGTTCACAAGGGTCAGGTTGCCGAGAGTGTGGACGATGCGATCGCGCCGCAGTGCCGCGTCGAGCTCTGCCCCGGGTTCTGTTTGCGAGAGAGGCCAGTGCTCTCGCCACGCCTGCGGCATCACGTGTTCAATCGTGAGCCCTTTAGGCACACGCGGTTCTTCGGCCTTTGGTGACCGGAGCGAGTTCTCCAGCGCCTCTAGGACCAACCGTAGCCTTCCTCGGGTCAGGAGTTGATAGAGGGGCAACGTCACCATCGCTTCGGTGAAGCGACCATCAGAGGGCCACATTCGCGACTCGGAGGTCTCGCTCGCGAAGTATTCCAAAACTGTCCGGCCGACAGCCACGCCTGTGGGGTTGGAAAGTGTCTTCAACAGGTCCAGGAACAGCCTGTTGTAATCCTTCGTGGTCATCCGACACACCATCCGACGCACGAGATAGCTCTCGATGGTAGAGAGTGCGGTCCGGAAATCCGATTCTCCGATGGTTGCGCGGTTTAGGAAGAGCCACAGAATGACGGGCGACAGCGCGCCCGCATCCATGACGTGCCACCGATACAGAAACGTCCCTTCTGCCGACCAATCGCTCAGACCTTCGAGTTGGCGGTACGTTTCGCCGCTTGACTTGATGTCGGCGACTACTTCCGTGACCGAGCCCACCTTGATGGCATACCGGCGAAAGCGAGGAAATACGTCGCTCGTCTTGATCTCTTCGGCGGTGCGCATCGTGAGCCAGTAGTTGAGAAAGACGTCGAGCCGAGGTCGGACGATGCGGCCTTGCGCCACCTCGGTGCGCCACCAGGAGTGGTCGAGCGGCTGCCAATACTGGGCATACAAGGCATCCCCGTTGAGTCCTGACTCTGAAGCGCTGTGGAGAATCGAGTTCTTGACCAGATCCGACGCCAGAAGCGGTGTGCCCCGCGCGTTCAGGGTTTCGAAAATGATGTTCGCGTCGTCGGCCGTCGTGAGGTCAATCACTACCATCTGCAACAAGACCATCATCGCGGCCGCGAGGCCGTGTGCCTTAGTCGGCGCGTCCCCGTCGGCGAGCCATTGGCGTATCTGAAGCTTGAAGAATTCGTGCGCCTGGACGATAGGCGACTCTTCGAAGTCTCCAACCGGCAGGTCGTTCGACATCGCGGAGATGAACGCGTCTTTGTCGATCATCGTGGGCGAGACCTTGAATCGTTGCTCCGGGAGCGACACGTAGTCTTCGTCGTTCAGCACCAGCTTCCGGAGTTGCTTCTCTTCCTTCGGAAAGTTGTCTTGCTCGAATACTTCCTGTGCTGCGTCGAGAAGCAATTGGAGCGTGGTTAGCCGCTGTTGACCGTCGATGACATGGCGTGACTCGAGTTCACCTGCACCGGTAGCCTGTTGCTGTAACACCACTGCGCCTAGGAAGTGGACCCCGGTGCGTTCCTCGGCGGCGGCCTCTTTCCCCTCGCCCAACGCCACGAGGTTCTCGAGGTACTCTTCGGCCGTGTTGCGGACGTCGTTCCAGAGCGGTTCCCACTGGTCTTCCTGGTTCCACACGTAAGGGCGCTGGAACGTTGGAATGACGTACCGAACGTCCTTCTGAAAAAGCGCCTTCAGGGTCAGGATGTCAGCTTTCATTCTTGCCTCCGTGGCCATCAAATTGTTGAGTCAATGACATCGCGCCTCAGGGCCAGTCCGACTTTCATCCCAGCGGGGAGGTGCGCGGCGAGCCATCCGTCAACCCATCCGAGCAGCACGGGCTTACCAATCAGCCGCCCGACGTGCAGTTCGTGAACTAGGAGTGTCGAAGATGCAAGGAAGGTGAGGTCAGCATGGACCTGGCTCGAAACGGTGCTGTCCTCAGGCCCATCGGTAAACATCGACGAGTCCTCGTAGTTCGTCTTGACGCGGAGCCGATATAGATAGTCGATGAGTCCACTCGGTCGGGTGCTTACAGCGATGGTCGCCTTGTCGGTGGGACTAAGCCTCGGCATCGCGAACATCGGGGGAGTTCGCATCGGTTTTCCTGCGGCGGTCCTTTTTACTTCTGCCTCATGCCAGGTTTTCCGATTCAGACTCTGAAGTTTCTTGCGTTGTCGGTCCTCCGCATCGCCGATCCAGCCGTTACGGGTCGAATCGAATGCTTTGGCGGAGAGGCTCCACGCGGTAGTCGCGCCGCAGGCGGACCAAGCGTGGATTGTAGTGTCTACGGTTGCTCCTACGGGCATGTTTGCGAATCCGGCTGCAGTCGCCCCGAACGTCCATGGGGCGAGTTGAAGGGGCCTGTTGAGCCAACGCGACGCGAACTCATTCTGGGTCTTGGGGTGGGTGTCGGGACGCGGCTGACCTTTGGCAACGGAGTATGCTTGTGTCGCGTGATAAGTGACGTAGTAGGCTTGAACGACTCCCCAGTTGTTCGTGAGCCGCACTAACTCGTCAGAAAAGCCAAAGTGTCCCGCCAGTCCGAGCAGGAGTTCGGTGCCCCACGCGTTCTCCAGACTCGTTCGGACCTGGAGCAGATCCGTAGCAGCTGGCGTGGGATCCGCCATGCTTGCCAAGGCAGTCGTGCGTACGGCGAGAGCGTCCAGACGCTCCGGGATTGTTAACGGTGGCCAGACTTGGTCACCGGCCAGGACAGCAAGCGCCCGCAGGTAGTTTGCGTGAGTCTTAAAGCTCCCCTTGGCGCCGTCGGTCAATCCTTTACGCCTCCCGTTTGGGCGAGTTGGCCTGACTTGGCCACAGCTTGGCGGTGATTGCGTTCGACACCGCATTACGGACGGGGGGCGATGCCAAGCGATTGCACCCATCCGAAAACTCGTGGTTAGGGCCGACCCCTGACGAACACTCGCAGCAGATCTCGCTCTTTCCCACCTACACCTCCCCCAAATCCGGCGCCTCGCCGCGTGCCATCTGGTCGTAGGCGTGGAGGACGTAGCGCTGGGTGCGGTATTCGCCGAACTGCTTTAGCTCGTTGCGTTTGAGGCCGGGAAAGGAGGCACTGGGATACGGCGCGTCGAGGATCCATTCGAGGTCGGGCCGGTCGAGGTGGT
>JANPDX010000592.1:0-1958 GCA_031431695.1 Dehalococcoidia bacterium | reverse complement strand
ACCTTCAGCGAACGATTGCTCGCGGAAGAGCGCGTCGCCGTGGTACCCGGCAGCGCCTTTGGGATCCACGGAGAGGGATATGTCCGGGCCTGCTACGCAAGTGGCTACGAGCAGATCGAACGAGCCCTGGAACGAATCGGTCGATTCGTACAAAGGAACCGCCATGACTGAGACAACACCCGCCGCCAACGGACTATCAACCGGGCCGTTCCACAACTGGACATTCCTAAAGAGCGGCAGGTATCGAATCTTAAAATGATGGGGGAGGAAACTATGATCGCTCAGCGGAAAGAAAGTGCGCCGGAGACGGCCGAAGAATGGCCGGTCGAGATCGCGCGCTCCTTTGGGAACGTGCCGCCCCGTCCCTTCGAGCATGCGCCCGAACGGGTCGTGCTTTCATCCGAGGCTCATAGCCACCTTGCCGGTCACACCGCGGTCGGTCTGCTGAGCGGCCCCTTCGCCTACGAGCGAATCGGCGTCGGCACCCTGACCATCGAAGAGACGGATATGCCGGGGCAGGTCCATGTGCATGCGGACGTCCGCACGGAGAACGGCCCGATCGTCCACCTCGACGCCGACGTTCGGAAGAGCTGGCTCAATCGGACCGCCGAAACGGAAGCAGGACCCGCCCGGACCGAGCTCATCGTGAGCGAGCTGCTTCGGCTCCTGGAAGTTCCTCGTCAGTCAACAGTCACCGTAAGCGTGGATTAGGCGCCTCATCGCGTGAAGTGGAGAGCATCCATTCGTCATTGATGGATAAGAAGCCCCTCATGAATCAAACTTGTAATCGGTGACGAGACTGCTACGATTCCGCGCCATTGGGGGCCATGGGCCCGTGGAGGGGATCGTGATTCATTTTCGCCGCATTCTTGGGATTGGGATGCTGGTGGCTTCGACCGCCGGAGCCATGGTCGTGGCCGGATGCGGCGGTGGCGGTGGGGGCAATGGCGCGGACGAGACCGGCCTTTCCGGCGCTCGAATCACTGAGGGTACCGCCACGCCTTTCGTCGTCCTCGAACAGATAGTCGAAGTTAAAGACAACTCATTTGCGCCGCAAACCGTGAGCGTCAAGTCCGGGACGAAAGTCGTCTGGAAATGGACTGGCACGTCAAATGCTCACTCGATCCAGGTAAGCGGATCAACTTCGCCGGAACAAACGTCGGGAACGTTTGAACGTTTGTTCAGTCAGGGTGCGGGCACATTTAACTACCAGTGCGGCATCCACAAAGGGGCCATGAGCGGCAAGATCGTGATCGAATAGCTAACGAAATTCCACTCGACCGCCGGCGCGTTTGGCCTCGTTCCCGAGTGCCATGGCTGTTGGCGAGGGCATGGATTGGTTCAGGGACGAATGTTCGCCGCGTTTCGCGACATCCGTCAGGTTCTTCGCTGCGCCCAAGTCGAGGCTGAGATGTTGGCGCAGGGCTCGAATGACTGCGATCTGGTTGAGGCCCATGCTGGCAAGGTACACAGCGACTGCTGGCCGACCCTCAACGACCGGTCGGCTTCGAGCAGCCATGCCGCCGATGCGAAGAGAAGCGCGCCTGGGCGGAGCGGCAGTTCGTCGCGCTGGAAAACTGGATACAGCGGAAGCACTACTGCCCTGTTGGCGGTGTAGCGCGCCCGAACCCTCCGTTTTGACCCCAGCAGACCACGCTGGATCCGCTGTTGATGGCGCACGTATGCAGATCACCAGTGCTCACGCTCGTGAAGTTGCCTGCGGGTGGACTGGCCTGTCCGGCGCGGTTATCACCCCAGCAGGCGGTCGTACCGTCCTGCTTGACACCGCAAGTATGGCCGCCGCCTGCGCTGACGCTCTTAAAGCTGGCCGCGGGCGGGGTCGCCTCGCCCTGGCCATTGAACCCCCAGCACGCGATGGCGCCGTCCGTCTTTACGCCACATGTGTGGCGCGTGGCCGCGCTAACGCTCGAGAAGTGGCCGGACGGCGCATCGCCTTC
>JANPDX010000591.1:0-2682 GCA_031431695.1 Dehalococcoidia bacterium | reverse complement strand
CCGGGTTGCGCTGGTCGTTTGCGACCTCATCGGGATCGGGAGTTTTCTCGCCGCCCGCGCCCGCGAACTTATCGCCGAACGGCCGGGCATCCCTGCCACGAACGTAATGATCTCCGCCACCCACACCCACGCAGGCCCCGCCGGTGTGCGCGGACGCGGGGAACCGGTGCTTGTCGAAGAAACGGCCCGCAAGATTGCCGGCGCGGTCCGTGTCGCCCACCGCAACGCGACCGAGGGCGTCCTCAAATATGGGCACACGCCACTCAGCAGCATCGCCCAGAACCGCCGCCACCCGGATTGGCCCATCGACCACCGCCTCGATGTGGTCGCGGCGGACACACTCGACGGGCGGAACATCGCGACGGTTGCCCGCTACGGATGCCACGCCACCACGCTCAACTTCGACAACCTGGATATCACCGCCGACTACCCGGGCGAACTCTGCCGCACGATCGAGCAGGTGGTCGGAGGCGGGACGACGGCGCTGTTCCTCAATGGCGCTTGCGGCAACATCAACCCCGCCTGGATTAAGCAGGACTATGCCAATGTCCGGCGCGTCGGCTCTGTCGCGGGCGCCAAAGCGGCGGCGCTTTCACAGGAGCTGCGGCCGCTGGGACAGAGCCACCAGGCGGCCAATATTCGCTGGAACGAAGACACGCCGAAGCCCGTCGAAGCGGGCGAACTCGTGAAAGGCCCCCTTCGAGCTGTTTCGCGAACATTCGACGCGCCCTATCGCAGCGGGCCGTCGGACGGCGAGGTGGCTGCAAATCTCGACCTGCTTGAGCGCACATTTGCTGAGAGGGCCGCTTCCGGGATGGGAATCGACGAGCGCCGCGAGCTCTCCGCCGTCCTTACCGCTGCACGCATGGAACGCATCTCGCTATCACGGACCCGGGACAAGGGAACCCTTCGAACTGAAGAAATCCAGGCGCTCGCGCTTGGCGCCAACCTCCACCTCATCGCTCTGCCGGGCGAGGTCTTTTTCGAAACCGGCGAGGAGATCCGCCGGCGCTCGGGCCTCGAAAATCTGCTCGTCGTTACCTACGCGAACGACTACCCCGGCTACTTCTGCCGTCCGGAAGCGTATGCCGAGGGTGGCTACGAGGCGGGGGTCACGCCCTTTGCGCCGGAAGCCGACGGCCTTTTGATAGACGCGGCGGTCGCGGCCCTGGCCGAAGTCTCCTGACCGTTGGCACACGCTTGCCCTTAGACTCCGCGCAACGGACCGATTCCGTCAGAATCGCCAGGGAGACACACATGCCCGAAAGCACCTCACTCGATGCACTTACACACCTCATGGCCCGCCAGCGCGCCGTGCGGGAGTTCACAGCCGAACCCGTGGAAGACGCCCTCATTGAACGGATCCTGGAAGCTGCCACCCGCGCTCCCAGCGCGAAGAACGTCCAGGTGCTCCGCTTCGTGGTGGTCAAGGACCGTGCCGCGAAAAAGCGCCTCGCCGAACTCGTCGAAGAAACACCTGGTCCAGGCCGCACTGCATGGGATGAAGTACCGGTACTCATCTTTGTCTGCGCTGAAAATCCCTTCGGGATGACAGCAACAGGCGCCGCCGCGTGGGCTGGCTCCGTCTACCCGGGCGTCCAGAACCTGTTGCTGGCCGCGCACGCCGCAGGCCTCGGGACCGTGCTCACCACTTCTCGCGGCAAGCTGAAGGAGCAGGCACTCAAGGACTTCCTTGGCGTCCCCGAAGGGACCAGCATCGATGCGGTCATCCCGCTGGGTTGGCCAGGCGTGAAATTCGGCAAGAACAAGCGAAAGCCCGTCTCCGAAGTCGCCTTCCGCGAACGCTTCGGCGACGCATGGTAAGCCCAACTCATCGCTGATCGGAGACTCCATCCATGCCAACCGCTCTCGTCCTCACCGCCCACGGCGACGATATGGAGTTCTTCGCGGGCGGGACCGTCGCCCGGCTCTGTGCTCTCGGCTGGGACATCCACGTCCTGCTTGCGACCGACAACGTCCGCGGGACCTTCGAACTGACCGTCGAGCAGATGTTTGGCCTCCGGCTGAAGGAGGCCGAAGCCGCTGCCGCCGTCCTTGGCCTTGCCAGCGTCGCCTGCCTCGACTATCCCGATGGCTTCCTCTGTGACACGCCGCACACGACGCTTCGCGGCCAGTTCATGGAAGCCATCCGGCGCCGCCGACCGGATATCGTCTTCACATGGGACCCCTGGGCGCCATACGAAGGCCACCCCGACCACCGCGCCGTGTCCTGGGCAGCAATGGAAGCCACAAGCTTTGCCCATTTTCCCCTCTACTACCCGGAACACCTCGCGATGGGCCTCGATACCTTTTATGTGCCCGAAGTGTGGTACTTCGCGAAGAGCCCCATCGACACGAACAAGCACGTCGACATCACCGGCGACGCAATCCAGAAGAAGATCGATGCACTCTGCTGTTACGACAGCCAGATGATCCTCACCCTGCGTGACCAGCAGATCGCGATCGAGTCCGCACCCTACGACGTGCCCCGCATCACCGGTCTGGATCCGCACGACTACCGCGGCTACATCGACCGCACGATTCGCCGCGGGGCCGCACGGACAGGCGAGCGCTATGGCGTCGAGTATGCCGAGCACTTCCGCCGCGTCCGCTGGGGCGGCACCGAGCGCCTGGCCCCGGAAGGCGCCGTTCCGGGTGACCCCGTGTGATCCGCGCCGTTCA
>JANPDX010000590.1:0-4449 GCA_031431695.1 Dehalococcoidia bacterium | reverse complement strand
CGGCATCAACCTGGAGGACATCTCTGCGCCGCGTTGCTTCTACATCGAAGAACGGCTGAAGCAGGAACTCGACATCCCGGTCTTTCATGATGACCAGCATGGAACGTCGGTGGTAGTTCTCGCTGCCACACTCAATGCTCTGAGGGTCGTCACAAAGGAGATGTCGGACTTGAAGGTGGTGGTACTGGGCGTGGGGGCGGCAGGCGTGGCCTGCGCGAAGATCCTGATGGCCGCCGGGGTGACGAACCTCCTCGGGTGCGACCGAAGCGGGATCATCTACAGAGGTCGTCAGCAGAACATGAACCCGATGAAAGAATGGTTCGCCGCGAACACGAACGGTCAGGCGATCCATGGCGGCATCAGCGAAGCGCTGGAAGGGGCGGACCTCTTGCTCGGGTTGGCTGGCCCGGATCTGGTCACGGTCGAAGACATCCGCAAGATGAACCGCGACCCGCTGGTGTTCGCGCTGGCGAACCCGGATCCGGAGATTCGACCTGAGCTGGCGGCCGAGCACGTACGAATTATGGCGACGGGGCGTTCCGATTTCCCCAACCAGATCAACAATGTGCTCTGCTTTCCCGGCCTCTTCCGGGGTGTGCTGGATGTACGGGCGCGCGAAATCAACGAAGCGATGAAACTTGCCGCGGCCCACGCCATCGCCGACTCCGTTACCAGGCGGGAACTGAGTCCCGAGTACATCATCCCCAGCGTGTTCCACCCGCGAGTCGCGAGAAATGTCGCGCGTGCGGTTGCGACGGCCGCAATTCAGACCGGTGTCGCGGAACAGCCGAAACGAGGGACCGGGATGGTCTTCATCTAGGGCCCGACTCAGGTCCCCGGCGTTCCGGCTCTGGTCGCCCGCAGCGTCAGTGCTGCACGGCCATGCCGCCGTCGATGTTGATGGATTGCCCGGTGACCCACGCGCCCTGGTCGCTGCAGAGGTAAATGGTGGCGTAGGCGATCTCGTCGCCGGTGCCCATTCGCCGTAATGCGATTCGTCCAGTCGCGGCGTCCCAGGCGGGAGTCCCCCGGATGTCATCGATCCGTACGGTATCGACAAGCCCCGGACAAATCGCATTGACGCGGATGCCGAACTGACCGACTTCCTGCGCCATTGATGCGGTGAGCGCCTGGATGCCCGCTTTGCTGGCGGCGTATGCCGAGGTGTTCGGCGGCAGCAGCTTCCCCGCAATCGAAGAGATGTTCACGATGCCGCCACCGTGCCCAGCTTCAATGAGGTGCTGTCCGAAAATCTTGGACATCAGAAACGTGCCCCGCAGGTTCACGCGAATCACGGTGTCCCAGGCGTCGACAGGCATGTCTACGACCGGCACACGGTCGCGTCCGCGGGCCGCGCCTGCGTTATTCACCACGAAATCGACCCGGCCGAACTCGTCCAGCGTCCGCTGAAGCAGCGACCGGACGGCGGCTTCATCTCCGACGTCCGAGGCGAGCCCGATGGCCTTGCCTCCAAGTGCTTCTATCTCTTCAACCACGGACGCGACATCTCGCCAGCCCGCGGCTCTTTCGTCGTCGGGGTATTGCTCTGGTGGACGCCCTGAACCGGTGGCGACCACGATGCATCCTGCCCTTGCCATCTCCACCGCTATGGGGCGGCCGATGCTACGCATCCGGCCCGCTCCGGTAACCACCGCGACTTTGCCCGTGAGCCCGTTGAGTTGAAGACCATCCATCGCTGCCCCTCCGCGCGGTAGTGCCGCGAAGGCGATTCTAGGTAATTCCAGGAGCTAGCGTAACGGGTGTGGTTTCTGTTTGGGCCGCTTAGGCTCAGGGTGCTCCCACTGGGGTGCGTTCTGGCGTTCGACCGCGCTCCGGCAGGCGCCGCACTGCTCGAATACTCGCGAAATATCCGAATGTAACGTCGTCCCGCAGGTCGAACAGGTGCCCTTCATCGCACCGCCAGTATACGGCGATTCAGCCCGCGCGGCTGCGTTCGAGGTCTTCCGCCAGGAGTTGCAGTTCGATCGCGCGGCATGGGTTCAGCGCCCCTTCGGAGTGTCCGAGCACCACGATCTCGGCATGGACTCGAGTTCGCGAGATTTCGAGGATGCCAATCGTCCCCAGCCTTGTCGAAAGGTGGTGCGGGAGGATGGGGCTCCCGGGATTTATCAGGAGAGTCTCGTCCCTGAACTCGAGGCGTTCGACATGCGTGTCGCCGCCAATGAGGATATCGACCCGTTCGCCGTTCAGGCTTGATTGGAGGATCTGCTGAATTGGCCGCGATTCCGGGCGAAGTTCGTGCGTCATGCCGATTCGCCAGCCTTCGATGTCGAGAAACTGTATCTTCGCCATGCGCGGATCGACAAAGAGGTCGTTGTTTCCTTCGGCGACGAGGAGCGGTGCGAACTGGCCGCACCAGTCGAGGACAGAAGGCGCGGAGACGTCTCCCGCATGCAGGATGAGGTCCACGCCGCGCAGGGCATCGGCGGCCTGGGGCCCAAGCTCGTCGAGAACGCGGACGAGAGACGGAAGATGGGTATCGGCGATTAGCCCAATGCGCACCTCCTTACGCTATCCTTGCGCCATCTGGCGGACAAGCCGCCTCCAGGCCCGGTCCGTTCTTGTATCGCCTCGCGCGCTTACCGTGGCACTGGCCTGTACTACCACTTGCTGAGGAAGGTTCGATCCATGAGTCAAACGCGAAACGCAGCCATTGCCGGCATCCACGAATATCCCCTCCGAGTTGCACCCGGCGTTTCAGCCATGCAAATCAAAGCGGCTTCCCTGAAGGCAGCTCTTGAGGATGCTGGTCTGAAATGGAGCGACGTGGACGGCCTCTACGACGCTGGAGACGGTGAGGGCGGCGGCGGCCTTGGGCTGGCTGCCTACCTTGGGCTGAAGCCACGAGTGATCGACACCACCCAGGTTGGGGGTTCGTCATACGAGTTCCACGCCGCTCATGCCTTGCGCGACATCGCGGCCGGGCGCGTCAGGGTCGCGGTCACGACCTATGGTTCGACCGCTGCCTCGAGCCGAATGGCGATTGGCACCGGTGGTGGGCGTGGCGGGGCAAGCTGGCAAACGAACATGGAAGTCCCATATGGCTCCACGCTCATCAGCAACTACGCCATGGTGAAGCAGCGCCACATGCACCAGTACGGCACCACCAACGAACAGCTCGCCGAGATATCCGTCGCGACACGTAAACACGCGATGCGAAACCCGGAAGCCGTGAAGGCGATGAATGACCTTCAGTTCGTCAAGGTCGATAACATCTCCGTGGCCGATGTCCTTGAGTCGCGGATGGTCGCGACACCCCTTCGTTTGCTCGAATGCTGCATGGTCTCGGACGGCGGCGGAGCGTGTGTGTTCGTGTCCCAGAGGTTGCGCGAGACATAAAGAAGAAGCCCGTCTGGATCCTCGGCACTGGCGAAGCAACAAAATACCGCGAGAACGGTGGCGACATCACCGTGAGCGCCGCCGCCCAGAGTGGCCCACACGCCTTCGCTCAAGCCGGTGTTACGCCCGCAGAGATCGACATCGCGATGATCTACGATTCGTTCACCATCACCGTTGCCACCTGCCTCGAAGACCTCGGATTCTGCAAAAAGGGCGAAGTCGGCCAGTTCGTCGGCGACGGACACCTCGCCTTCGACAAGCCGGGACTGACGCTGAACACCGACGGTGGTGGCCTGTCATCGAACCACCCCGGCATGCGAGGGCTCTTCCTGCTGCTCGAGGCCACTCGGCAGTTGCGCGGCGAATCCACGTCGCAAGTGGCCGGCGCGAAGTTGGCCGTCGCCCATGGCAACGGCGGGCTTCTCGGCGCCACCCACACGGGCGGCACAGTCGTCCTCGCCGCCGATTAAGTTAGCTCCCCTCTCCCGTGAGGCACGAATCGGGAGAGGGGTCGGGGGTGAGGGCTGGACGCCCGCGAAACACCTCGAACTGGCCGTTCTCATTCAAACCATTAGGAGAATCACCCGATGCCTAACCTACCACAACCCCATTTTCCCGAGCCCGATACGAAGCACTACTGGGATGGCGCTAGAGAGGGCGAGCTGCGCTACCAGACCTGCGATGCCTGCAATGCCCTGAACTTCTATCCCACCGCCCACTGCCAGGCCTGCGGCGGCCTGAAGCTCACCTGGCGCGCTTCGAAGGGCGAAGGCTCCGTCTACACGTTTTCGGTCGTCATGCAAAACCGCATTCCCGGCTTCCAGGAACTCGGTGCCTATGCGATCGCCTATGTTGACCTTGACGAAGGCTTCCGCATGCTCACCAACGTCATGGTGGATGGCGACCCGACCGCCCTCGTGAAGATAGGCCAGCGCGTGCGTGTCGAGTTCGAGAGGCAGGACAGCGGTGAGTACCCGGTGCCTGTCTTCCGGCCGATCTGACCCGCCCGTTCGGTTTGATCCACAAGCTCACTCAGGAGAAGAGAATGCCCGTCAACCCGCAGGCTCAGGTTGTCCTCGACATGATGAC
>JANPDX010000589.1:0-2191 GCA_031431695.1 Dehalococcoidia bacterium | reverse complement strand
TTCGTCCACACCGAGAGGTTCTTCAACTGACAGTGCGACGCGCGGCTCAACCGCCAGGCGGCGAGCCTTGCGCGAAGTCCGCGACGTGAACATCCGCGCCACCGTCCCGTCCCATTCGAACCAGATCGGCACAATCGTCGGCGCGCCCGAGGGCTGCAGATATGCCAGCTTTGCGATTCTCGTCTCGCGCAAGAAGGTTTCGATGTCCGTTGGCGACATTTCGGCCATGAATCAGTCCTCGTTCGGCAATTCACCGATACGGCGGATTCTAGCGGGAACTCGAACGTCAGCGCCTCCGTGTCTCCGTGGTGAAACCCCCTTATCATTCGCATCACCATCCGCCGGGGAACGAACACCATGCAACTCTTCCTTGATACCGCTTCGATCGACGAGGTCCGGGCCGCAGCCCGCTACGGCGTCATCAGCGGCGTGACCACCAACCCCAGCCTTCTCGCGAAGGAAGGCGGCGTCAGCTACAAGCAACGCATCCAGGAGATCGCCTCGGTCATCGATGGGCCGATCTCCGCCGAATGCGTCTCTCGCAAGGCCGGCGACTTGCTTGTCGAAGCGCGCGAACTCGCAAGCTGGCACCCGAACGTCGTCGTTAAAATTCCGATCGATGCCGAGGGCCTCGAAGCCATCCACCGCTGCAGCGAAGAGGGCATCGCCATCAACGTCACCCTCATCTTTTCGGCGAACCAGGCGCTCCTCGCGGCACTCGCCGGGGCATCGTTTCTGAGCCCCTTCGTCGGACGTCTCGATGACGTTGGCTACGACGGCATGGAACTGATCAAGCAATGCGTTGAACTCGTCGAGATGCATGGCCTCGGCGCCCGCGTCCTCGCCGCCAGCCTGCGCCACCCGATGCACGTCACTCAGGCAGCGATGGCCGGCGCGCACATCGGCACCATCCCTGCATCGCTCATCCCCCAGATGCTCAAGCACCCGCTCACCGACCTGGGCATTGACCGCTTCCTCGCCGACGCCAGGACTGCCGGGTTGATTTAGGGAGGCAGGTGGACACCCCTCATTCCTTCGCCGACGCCGCCATCTCGCCACACGCGGCGATCGAGATTCGCCGGCGTCAACTGACGTCACAGGTAATCCGCCGCGCCCTGGCACAACCCGAGCAAGTCCTTCCGGTCCGAGCGGGCCGGGTCGTTCTGCACCTGCGCTTCTCGGACGGAGTCCCGAAGAAGGATTACCTCCTACGGGTCTTCGTCGATACCCACTCCGCACCTCCCGTTGTGGTCACGTTGTACCGAACAAGTAAGATTGAAAAGTATTGGAGCACAAAATGAAAGTCACCTACGACGCGGATACCGACACGCTGACGCTGGTTCTGCGAGATGTCACTGTCGCTGAGAGCGACGAAGAGACGCCAGGCGTCATTCTCGACTTCGACGGGCAAGGCGAACTCGTAGCGATCGAAGTGCTCGACGCATCTACTCGGGTCGAAAACCCACGACAGGTCGATTTCACTCAGGTCGCCTGACCAATGCCAGGCATCATCGCCCTCCTCGATGGGCGCAGGCTTGATCTGAGCGGCGGATAACGGCCGATGACAAGCGCGACAAAGACCTCGCACGGATACTCGATGGCCGGTACGACCGCTCAATTGATTTCGCGTTGCTCGTACGGGTGCTGAGGCGGCTGGGATACGACATCCGCCAGGAGGGTAGCCACCACATTGCGAACAAAGCTGGCGTCCCCGGCAGGCTGGTCATTCAGCCACGGGACGGACTCGCGAAGGACTACCAGGTCCGGCAGATCCGGCGTGCTATTCTGACGTATGAGGAGCTTGAGCCCAGCGATGAAGTATGAGGTTGATATCTACTGGAGTGAGCAGGACGATTGTTTCCTCGCCGAAGCGCCGGATCTCCCGGGTTGCATGGCGGACGGACGGACCTATGAAGAGGCCCTGGCGATGATCCAGGAGGTCATGGGAGTCTGGCTCGCCGATGCTGGTCGCAACGGGGAAGAGATGCCGCAGCCTCGCCAGCGCGCACTCACCGCCTGATCCATGCCAGGCGTTATCGCGCTCCTCGATGAACTCCACACCCACAGAACCGAAGCCCTCTGGGACACGATGGCGGCCGCCTTTGGCGTCCCAAAGGGCTATCCGGGGGCCATCCCCCACATCACCTTCCACATTGGCAACCACGACATCGATGCAGGCGCCGACAACATC
>JANPDX010000588.1:0-12644 GCA_031431695.1 Dehalococcoidia bacterium | reverse complement strand
GGCGCGCTCATAACTCGCGCGACGATGGACGACGACAACCAACCGGCTTCGGACGGCCCCGCCGAAGTCCTGGGGCCTGGAACCAGCAGGGGCGCCAGCGCACCCGCGGTCAACTATGGCCCGCGCGATACCCTCACGACGAAAGGCGGCGCCGGCGGCGAATCTGCTTCCTACCCCGGTTGCCGCGCCCCACTCCCGACGGGGGTGGTCTCGGGCGGCATCATCGACCCTTCGAAGGCGGGTTTCGTACCGGCGCTTCCGGCTTCAGGTTTCTCGGCCCTGAGCATTTCTCTTTCGATCCAGGGCGAATGCGGCGTTGAGGGCACAGCCATCAGCGGTGACCTCGTCATCGATAGCTCGTGGACGCACTCGGCTTCCGGCCTCGATGCCTACCTCTCGCAGCGGGCGACCACGAAAAGGGTAGCGAGCGTACTCGGCCAGTATTCCGCCAGCTTTTGGTCGAACGGCTACGTCTTCAGCCTCAACGTGAACCCCTACCCCATCTTCGCGGACCATGGCGACACGCGTTCCAGCCCCTCCTCGGCGCCGGTATCGGGCGGTTTTGTTGGTTCCGGCAACGGTTCGGCCGGTTCACCCGCAATTTCGCAGGCGCCTGGCGCCGACGGAGGGGCCGCAGCCGTGCTCCGCGAGCTCATAGCTCAAATCGCTTCCGGCCTCGACCAGAAATGCTTCTGGGTCCAGGGCGAGGGCGACTGGAACTCGTTGCCCGCTGTCGGCGTCGGTGACCCTCGCCCCGCCATCCCCACAGGGTTCACCCAGGGCGAGTTCAACGTTATGGCGCTGACTCCTCCGCCCGCCGGATGCGATACCAGCATCAAGCCCACGGATGGATTCAACCTCAATGCTGGCTGGCAGAAGAGTGCCACCAACGGCGATTTCGCCTACATCGGCATCTCCGTCTACAGCGACGGCAGCACGGCCTCATTCCCCGGCCAGATCAGCGAATACGGTGCGAATTGGTCGAACGGTTCGCTTTCGTTCGGCGTATACGCGAAGACCGAGAAGCCGCTCGGCCTCGACACCATTCGGGCCATCGCAAAGGCCCTCGACCCCTCGTTCAACGAAGCCTGTTTCGTCAAGGACCGAGAACTTGCCGAGAGCGAGTTGTCCGGGCTTGGCGTTTCGGCGGCGAAGGCGCCAGCGGGCTACAAACTTGTCCAATCCAGCCTGCGAGCCAACGAAATTGCGCCCGGCTGCACGAAACCGGACGGCTTCCAGCCGTCGTACAACGGCCAGTGGTCGTTCCAAAAGGGCGCCGACACGATCCAGGCCTCGTTTGACTCATACGGCGGACAAACGAGCGGCGACGGTTCCGGCTACCAGTCGAACAACAACCTTTATTGGACCAATGCCAAAGGCGTGAACTTCTCGGCCAGCGGCTACTCCACCGGCATTTCGCCCACCGTCTCGAAGGACGACCTCATTTCGGTAGCGAAGTCCCTCGACCCGCAGTTCGACCTGGCAAAGCTCAAGGAAGGTGGCGGCGAAAAGCCCATCGATCTCCCGATGCCCGCGCCAGCCAAGCCTCGCTAACAACACCCCGTCCGATCTCCCCGTCCTTCCGCGAAAGGACCGGGAGATCAGAATCCCTACCCGGGGGTCAGGTCACGCCAACTCCACCAGCACATCCCCATCCCTCACGGTGTCGCGCTCGCGGACGTTCACAGCCTTCACCACCCCGGCGGACGGCGCCGTGATCCGGTGCTCCATCTTCATTGCCTCGAGCACCAGCAGCAGCTGTCCCTCAACGACGGCATCCCCTTCAGCGACGCGCACGGCGGCAATCGTCCCCGAGAGCGGCGCGGTGATTGGTGTCGCGCCCTCGGCTGCCGCGTGGGCGCGGCGGGGCAACGGCGGCGGCGGGACCACGTAAATATCGTGACGAACGGAGACTGATATCGGCTGTGGCCGGTCGTCATTCACGAAGGTGACGATTGGTTGCCCCAAGCCTTCGATCTCGACGCGTTCATCGACCTTTCGAACTTGGAACGCGTGGGCAACGCCGTCCAACCAGGCCGTTCCGGAACGGATTCCGGGAGGCACTTCTTTCGACAGCTGCCCACTTTTCTTCCGCGTCTTCGGTCGCGAGCTTCCGTCGACCGATACTTCCACCAACTTTGTTTCGATGCCGTCGCAGAGCCACATTCCCGAGCGTCCGGCCCCCAGCCATCCAGCTGCCGCGGCATTGTCGCCAGCCGCGAAGGTTGCCGCAGCAGCTATCCAATCAGCGTCAGGACGGCGCGCCGATTGAAGCAGCGTGGGCAACTCATTTTCCAGCCAATCGGTCGTCGCTTTGCCCGATGCAAATTTCTCGTGGCGTGCGAGGACCTGGAGCAAACCAAGGTTCGACTTCGGACCCATCAAGTCATCGCTTCCAATAACGATCGTCTGAGAGATGGCATCTGCCCGGTCCGTCCCGTGGAATATCCGCTTCGCTACCAGGGAATCGTATTGGGTGGGTATCTCGTCGCCTTCTTCGAACCCTGAATCAAACCGCGACGCGTCTCCCCACAGTACCCGGATTCGCCCGCTGCTCGGCTTGAACCCGTCCCACGGGTCCTCCGCGTTGATCCGGAACTCGATTGCGTGGCCCTCGAACTTCACGTCCTCCTGACGCATCGGCAGCGGCTCGCCAGCCGCAATCCGCAATTGCAGTTCCACCAGGTCCAGTCCCGTCACCATTTCCGTCACCGGGTGTTCCACCTGGAGCCGAGGGTTCACCTCCAGGAAGTACACCTCACCCCCTGCCCCCTCTCCATGCGATGGAGAGGGGGTGACCAAGAACTCGAACGTCCCCGCGTTCACATAGTCGATGGCCCGCGCCAGCGTTAGCGCATAGCCCGTCAGCAGCTCGCGTAGCGCGTCATCCACGACCGGGCTCGGGGTCTCCTCGATCAATTTCTGGTGGCGGCGCTGGACAGAGCAGTCGCGTTCGCCAAGGTGGATGACGTTCCCGTGCATGTCCGCCATCACCTGCACCTCAACGTGGTGCGCGTTGGTCACCAGCATCTCCACGAGTAGGCCACCGTCGCCAAAGGCCGCCAGTGCTTCGCGCCGGGCACTTTCGATGGCGTCGGCAAGCTCCTCAGCCGCGAACACCTCGCGCATGCCGCGTCCGCCGCCGCCTCCCCGTGCCTTCAGCATCACCGGGAACCCGATACGCGCCGCTTCGCGCGACAGCGCTTCCGCGTCGTCCGCGCCATCCCAGCCGGGTACGACCGGTACGCCGTGCGCCACCGCTAGCCGCCGTGCCGCACCTTTATCTCCCATCCCGCGCAGCACATCCGGCGGCGGCCCGATGAAGGTGATCCCCTCCGTCGCGCAACGTTCCGCGAAATCCGCGCGTTCGCTCAGAAAACCGTAGCCGGGATGGATGGCGTCACAGCCCTCGGCCTTCGCGGCGGCGATTACCGCATCGATGTCGAGGTAACTCTCCGCGGCGGAATACCCTTCGAGCAATACCCACGCGTCGGCGCTTCGCACTGCCAGGCTGCGGCGGTCGGGTATCGACGCCACCACGACCGAACGCACACCCATCGTCCGCAACGTCCGCGCAATCCGGACCGCTATTTCCCCGCGGTTGGCGATCAGCACACTCTTGAACATGCCGCGCATTCAACCACACAACGAAGCCACAAAGGAACGAAGGAACTGAGTTCGCTTCGGCAGGCTCTCTCCAAACCCTTTGTTCCTCTGTTCCTTTGCGGCCCGTACACTCCCGCCATGAAGCACATCCCTCTCGGCAAGACCTGTCTCGAAGTCTCGCAGATCTGCCTCGGTTCCATGCAGTTCGGCTGGACCGCCAATGAAGCCGCCTCGTTCGCCGTCCTCGATGCTTTCGTTGCCGCTGGCGGGAACTTCATCGATACCGCCGACATCTACTCGAACTGGGTCGATGGCAACAAAGGAGGAGACTCCGAACTCATCATTGGGCGCTGGATGAAGGCACGCGGCAACCGCGATTCGCTCGTTATCGCCACGAAACTGCGCGGCCGAATGTGGGATGGTGCGGACGGCGACGGTCTAGGCAGCGCCCACGTCATCCGCGCCTGCGAAGACTCGCTCCGCCGCCTCCAGATCGAAACCATCGACCTCTACCAGTCGCATTGGTTCGATGAAAACGTACCCATCGCGGAAACCCTCCTTGCCTTCGGAGAGCTGATCAAGGCGGGCAAGGTTCGCCACATTGGCGCATCGAATTACCGGCCCAGTCTCCTCAAAGAAGCATTGGATGTCGCTGCCGCCAACAACCTCCCGGCCTACGCGACCTTGCAGCCGCACCACAGCCTCGTCCATCGCAAGGAATACGAAGCCGGTCTCCAGGCGATTTGCCTGGACTATGGACTCGGAGTCGTCCCCTACAGTCCGCTCGCGGGTGGATTCCTCACCGGCAAATACGTGAAAGGCGGCGAACGCATCCAAAGCCAACGTATCGGCGGCGTTCGGCAGTACTTCAACCACGACGGGTGGGCCGCGCTCGATGCCGTTCGCGCCGTGGCTGCGGCGCATTCCACGACACCTTCGGCGGTGGCCCTGGCGTGGCAACTCACGGTCCCCGGTATCACCGCTCCGATCGTTGGCGCGAACACGCCCGCGCAGTTTGGCGGCCAGCTACCTGCACTCGAGTTGGAACTCACCCCCGTGGAACGGGAGGCACTGCTCGCTGCCAGCAGGCCCTTTCTACTTGAAGGATCACTCCACCAGGGGTCTTAGCGGCCGGGCACGGGAGATGCTTCGTCCCGGCGCCCGGATACTCAGAAGGCTCAGCCTCAGGCGTTGACCGCAGCGGGATCGTCCGGCGCGAGGACTTCGGTTTCCAGATCCGGAATTCCGGTGCCTCCGTCACGGCGGTCAAGGTAGTAGTCGAGCGCTACGCGGCCGGCAGCTGCGGCTGGCAATGCCAGCAGGATGCCAGTAATGCCCATCAATTCGCCGCCGACGAGCACTGCCAGTAAGACGACTAACGACGGCAGATTCAGGGTCTGACCGTAGATCTTCGGCACAAGGAAGCGGTCCTCAAACTGCTGATAAACGAGCAGGGCACCCAGGACGACCACCGCTTGTTGCGGGGATTCCTGGAACGCGGCTACAACGGCCGGGATAATGGCGATGAACGCTCCAACCAGCGGGATGATGTCGGCGAAGGCGGCCAGCACGCCAAACGCCACTGCGTTTGGCACATCCATGATGAGAAGCACGGTCGTTGTGAAGACGCCAATGATCAGGGACGTGATCAGCTGGCCGCGGACATAACCACCGACCACTCGACTCAGGGCGTTCAGGAAGTGGTGAGCATCGGGCTCACGGCCCTTCGGCACGAAACGGAACAGAAACTCCCGAAGTCGGCGCGTATCGACCAGCAGATACGCGGTGAGCACGATGATGGTCAAGCCTGAGAAGATCCCGAACGCGACCCTCTGGCCGAAATCGACAGCCTGGCTCCCGCTGATGACTTCGTCCCACTTGATCTCCGCCGATCGCTCGGGGAGGTTCCATCGGTCCGTATTGAATCCGAAGTTCTCCATGAATACTTCTAAGTCGCCCGCGTACTCAGGCAGGTTCGACTTCAGGTCGCGGAACTCGTCGAACATCGCTGGGGCTACGATCGCTACCATCGAGCCGAGGCCAGCGAACACGGCCAGCAGGATGAGTAACACTGCCACTACCCGGTTCGCTCCGTGCCGAACCAGCCATTCGACGTAGGGCAAGAGCGCGGCCATGAAGATGAACGCCGTGACAACCAACAGAAAGACCTGCCATAAGCCCAGCAACGCCCAGAGCGTCAGTGCTGCCAGACCTGTGGCGAGGAGACCGCGGTAAGAAACTTCAAACTTCAGCATGATGTGATTCGGTGGCGCCGCGCGTAGCGTATGGCCCACGGGTGCGACGATACAACCCGACGGGAGGTGGCATGTTCAAAGACATCGAAACGTTCCTTCGCTACTTCGCTGGCGTCAACAAACGGGCGATGCGCGACATCGCCGCGTTGCCGGTCGAAGCCGACGGTTGGACCCCTGCCACCGGCGAAGGCGAAAAGGCATGGAGCATCAACAAGCTGGTCGGGCACATGTGCGGCTCACGGCTCTATTTCGTCAGCGCGTATAGCGGCAGCGGCTGGATTAGTCCGCCGCCGCCGGATGTCTCGAACAGGGACCAATGGCTCCCCGCGCTCCAGGCCAGCTTCGATGAGTTCCAGGCGAAGCTCGTGGAAACGCCATGCGATTGGCTCGAACGCCGCATCGACATGATCGACTCAGATGCGACGCTCCCCGGCTGGCGCCTGCTCCTGATGATGATGGAACACGACATCCACCACCGAAGCCAGATCGACACGTATGCGGGGCTCAACGGCTGGGACGTCCCCCAGATCTATAACCGTAGCGCCGAGAAGATTGGGACACTGCAGGGCGAGCAGCGCGCGAAGCATGGGGTCGCGGGCGAAAGCAACGATCTCTAAGGCGGGGACGCCGCGTAGTTGCGGGGCTCGTCCCAGCGCGGCGCCTAAAACTCGTAGCGCCGAGACCGAACCGTAGTTCCGGGGCTTGTCCCGGCGCGCGCCATGCGCCCAACCAATGTCTCACAATCAGACGCCCGTAGTTGCGAGGCTTGTCCCCGCGCGGCGCCATGCGCCCACCCAACGTCTCACAATCAGACGCCCGTAGTTGCGGGGCTCGTCCCCGCTAGGCGCCATGCGCCCAGTCGCATTACCCGCCCTCACGCACCCATCGATGCCGCCACTCGGACCCGTTAGAAACAAGACCGGCAGCTACGGGATTGTCGAGCACGTACTGGACAACCACATCGAATTCCTCCGGGGTTCGCAGCGCCCGATCGTAAAACCGCCGCTGCCAAACTGTGCCCCAATGTCCGGCGGTCCACGTCGCCTGCGTGGACAGAGATTTCCAACGAGCCATCCACGCCACTAGCGAACCATCTCCCGGAGTTGCCACGAGATGGATGTGGTCCGGAATCAGTAGAGCGGCGAGTAAGACCACGTCAGGACGCTCGATTTCGTCAACGAGAGATTGCCAGACGACATCTCGAACCGTTGGTTGCAGAACGCCGACCTCGGGGTGAGTTCGGACAACGAGATGGAACACGTTGTCCGAGTTTGTGTAGGCCTCGGGCGCCAATCGGATGGGCTTGGCGTAACGCACCCCGGGAGTTTAGGTGCGACTGGAAATGGAAGCGACGATCCGGCGCATGGCGCTCGCGGGGACAAGCCCCGCAACTACGGATTCAGGAGCCTGACTCAGGTGACACGGCCGCTCGGACAGAAAACGGCTCCCCCGAGGGAGCCGTTTTTGCCAATGTGTTCGACACGGTTCTAGTCGCTGCTAAACGGAAGTTCGCCCTCCACGCGCCTCCCCTGGCTGGCGTGGAACTGCCGTATTCGTTCCGGCTCGGGATCGTGGACCGTCGTGGTCTTCGTGCCCCGTACCATGGCTATTCGGCCGGTGCGAGAAAGCTCGCGAATGCCATAGGGCTCGCACATCTTCACGAGGCCGTCGATCTTGTCCTCGTCGCCGACCACCTGGAGGATGATCGAGTTTGTGGCAATATCGACAATATCCGCACGGAAGACGTTCGCGATATCCAGCAGTTCGTGCCGGTTCACGTTGTTGCAGCGCACCTTAATCATGGCCAGCTCGCGTGCGACCATGTCTTCGTGGCTCAGGTCGGTGACCTTCACGACATCGATCAACTTGTAGAGCTGCTTCTCCACCTGTTCGATCGGCGCACTCGTCCCATCGACAACGATGGTCATCCGGCTGAGCCCTTCGGCCTCGCTGTGGCCTACGGTGAGCGACTCGATGTTGAAGCCGCGTCGCCGGAACAGGCTTGAAACGCGCATCAGCACGCCCGGCTTGTCTTCGACGATGGCCACCACGGTGTGATGGTTCGAACGGTTTTTCACAGCACTATTCACAGAGGGATTCATCGCGCAAGCTCCTCGGCCGGGGCTTCGATAGTCTCGGCCAGTGACGCGCCCGCCGGCACCATCGGCCAGACGTTTTCTTCCTGATCGATCTGGAAGTCCAGCAGGATCGGCCCCTTGTGCGCGCGCGCCTCGCGAATAGCGCTGGCTACCTCGCCCTTCGTTTCGACTCGGATGCCGCGAATGCCGTAGGCGTCCGCAAGCTTCACGAAGTCTGGCTGGGTCATCGCCACCGAGACCAGGTTCTTGTCATAGAAGAGCTGCTGCCACTGGCGAACCATGCCGAGGTAGCCATTGTTGAAGATGGCTATCTTCACCGGCAGGCCTTCATCGACGAGGACGGCCATCTCCTGGAGCGTCATCTGGAAGCCGCCGTCGCCGCAGATCGCCCACGTCTCCCGGTCCGGGCAGGCAACTTGCGCCCCGATAGCTCCCGGCAATTCGAAGCCCATCGTGCCCAGGCCGCCCGAACTGATGAGCTGCCGCGGCCGCTTGTAAAAGTAGTGCTGGCCCGCCCACATCTGGTGCTGTCCAACGCCCGTGACGATGTTCGCGTCGCCGTTCGTCTCCTCATAGAGGGTCCTCACGACGTACTGCGGCAGCATCCGGCGGCTCTCACGAATGTGGAGGCTCGGATGCTCCTCGCGCTGCTGATCGATCCAGCGAATCCACTGTGGGTGTTTCATTTCGCTGACCTGCTCGGCGAGGCGCGGGAGCACGTTCGCGGCGCTCCCGACAATCGGCACCGTCGTCGGGAAGTTCTTGCCAATCTCGGCCGGGTCGATATCGATGTGGATGATCTTCACGCCGGGGTTGAAGTCCTTGAAGCGGCCCATCGCGCGGTCGTCGAAGCGCATCCCGACGCCGATGACGAGGTCTGCTTTGTCGGCAGCCATGTTGGCGTAGAACATGCCGTGCATGCCCAGCCAGCCGTAGCTCAGCGGGTGCGATTCGGGGAAGCCACCGATACCCAGGAACGTGGTGATCACGGGGATCCCGGCCTTCTCGGCGAGTTCGACCAGTGCCTTGTCGGCATCGCTCCAGATAATCCCGTGGCCGGCAATGATGATCGGGCGCTCTGATTGGTCGATCAGTTCAGCCGCCCGTCGAATCATGCCGGCATGGCCTTCAATCGTCGGCTTATAGCCACGAATGTTGATCTGTTCCGGCCAATCGAACTCGGCCGTCTCCTGGAAGACGTCCTTCGGGATATCGACCAGTACGGGGCCGGGGCGCCCAGTGCGGCAGATGTGCGCGGCCTCGCGGATGGAGAGCGGGATCTCCTCCGGGCGCATCACCAGGTAGTTGTGCTTGGTGATCGAATGGGTGATGCCCGTGATGTCGGCTTCTTGGAAGCCGTCTTTGCCGAGCAGCGAACGAGAGACGTTACCGGTCAGCGCGAAGACCGGGGTGCTGTCCATCCAAGAGGTGCAAATGCCAGTGACGAGGTTCGTCGCGCCGGGGCCGCTGGTGCCGAGGCAGGCGCCCATGCGTCCGCTGGCGCGCGCATAGCCATCGGCCATGTGGGCCGCGCATTGCTCGTGCCTTACGAGAATGTGGCGCATGCCGGGGAACTGGGGAAGCGTGTCGTAGAGAGGAAGGATCGTGCCTCCGGGATACCCGAAGATGGTATCGACGCCTTCGCGCTGGAGACTATCCAGCACCATCTGTGCGCCAGTCATGCGCGCCATAAAACAGGGCCTTTCCCGCGGTAGCCATGGGTTCCGGCGATGCCCCCGGTAAGGGGTAACCGGCGCCTGCCACGCCATTCGGTCGTGGCTGCTCGTGGTTGGCCGTGGGCCAGGTCCGCGAACTTTAAGGCGAGGAGGGTTGGCTGGTCGGCCGATTTCCCTCCGGCGTGAAACCGCAGTTGATAGAGAGTACGACAGAGTTGGGGAAAGTGGAAAGAGAACCGGAACCGCGACCGGCAGGGAGCGGATGGCGGCGCCAGCGAGGTTGCTCCGGCCCTCACCAGTTGCCATGTCCCGTCCGAGGCTCGCCGAGAGGGAAACAGTTAGGAACGTGAAAAGCATTTTTTTCACGTTTTGAGCGCGTTCGAGCGCGTTCGGAGCGCGTTGTGTGCGCGATGCGTGCACGTTCCACGTTAGATTCGGAACGTGGGCCGCACGTTCGACTCCCGGCCTCGCACCACCCCAGCCGCTCCCTGCTCCTTCCCGAGAAGGACGGCTCTGTAATCGACGCTGCGGGCGAGGGGCGCATAGCAGGGAACTGGAACAGCAGTCGGGCCGGCACGGAGATTCGTTGCCATGCCAAGCGTGTACCCTCTCCGACGTGTGCGAGAGGGAGTGTCCCGTCGCTGCCGGGCGGCCGTTGACCTGTTGTCGTGGAAGTTTTGTTTTTCGACCTGTTAACAGGTTCTTGAGATTCAATTCCCTCGACCTGTTGCTGGTCGATCAGGTCTTGACCGACCAGTTGGGTGGACCTGTTGGGAACCTGAGGAAAAAGGAAAGAGGAAAGAGGGCGAGCAACGAGCGATGGGTTTGGAACGACGTACGCCGAACGCCGAAGTGCGCTGTACCGTGTCCCGCCTGCCGCCTTCGCTGTTTGTCGCATGCGGGGAGGGTGCGGGTTGGGGGTGGGGAGGTGGAAGCGGAAGTTGGCGCTCGATTACCAGGCGGCAGGGCGGGGGAAGTGACCGTGCAAAGGTGCCGACGGTCCTGGTGGCGTTCCAAAAAGTTTTTACGCGCAAATCGTTGAAAACATCAGCCGGATATTCTAGATTGTTGCTTGAAGCAAGCCCCGCGGGCGGAATCTCCGAACCGAGAGTCTCTGTCCCTGGAGGCGGACCATGAATCAGAGCAACGATCGGCATCTTCCGAAACACCTGGCCGAAGTCGGGCGGATGCTGGCCGAAGGCAAGACGAACCACAACATCGCTCAGGAACTGGTGGTGGCGCTGCACACTGCAGAGAAGTACGTGAGCGAGCTCAAGCAGCTGATGGGAGCGCACGACCGCGTGAATTTAGCGTTCAGATGTAAGGAGAAATTGGGGAGCCGGCTCCCCTAGGCAACCTATTCCCCGTGGTTCAACACTGTACCGGCGCAGATTGCTAGCGATCCACGCACCCAGGAGGAACCCAATGAAGCTTGGCGTTCAAGCCCTTGCCAGACGATTTGCGTGTTGCTGCACGCGAAGGAGGTAAAGATGCCGAGGCTGAACTGGGTGAGATCGAGATGGGTAGCCATCGGGGCCGCGTTGGTCGCTAGCCTGACGATGGTGACCGCCGCATTCGCGAGTCCCACGGATCACATCTACCCGAGCACGGGTTACGGTTCGTATTACGGATACCATTCATCGGTCGGCAACTGTAACAACAGTTCCTATGATTGGTCGCATCAATCGCAGGTTGGTATACACGGCTACTATCCCCAAGAAAAAATTCAGGTCCAGTTAGTGAATTTCTATGGTGGGTGGGAGAACTCAACCTACACCATGGCATGGTTTATAACTTACCTTGTAGATGGCACCACGATGTCCAACACTCGGTCATACATCGAGCTCATCGGAGAGCCGTTCACTTCTTCGGCCGCGTTTTATCCTTGGAAGGACCTCAATTATGACAATCCATGGTCCAATCCGTACTTGCAAGCAACCTGGTATAACGGTATTGATACACAGACATGTAAAGGCGTTTCTTACCCGATAATCCATGGCCCTAACTAGGCTCTATAAGGAGACGTAACATGGGAACAAGGATCGTTGTCGCCGGAATCCTTGCGGCCGGAGTCCTCACTGGTGCCTCAGTGATCATGGCGAGGTCATCCGGCCCAGACCGAGCTTACGCGGTTGAGGTGCGCCAGGGCGGGCAGGTCGTCTCCTTGGCGAACGTGGACGATGCGGTCGCCGAAGTCTCCAGGCAGGTAGGCTTCGACGTAAAGCTGCCGACTCAACTCCCCCCTGGCCTCAGGCTGGTCGCAATCGACTACAGCCTTGGTCCAGAAGGAGTGTCCAACGCGCTAAAGATAGCTACCCTCTTTTACGGGGCGAAGGACGAGGCGAAGCGTGGTTCGGTATTAGTCGGCATAGACCAAACCGGCGTTCGCTTCGGCGCGCCAGATGGGCGAGCGCAGAAGATCGACCTTGGAGTCCCTGGCACCGACGCTTACTTCCAGCAGACGGAGCGGGCAGCCGGCTATTGGCTGTTCACCGCGGATAAGGGGTTCACCATCGCGGTAACCGGCGAGGAACCGCCAACCGATGCCGAAATGCGCGCGATGATAGTTTCGCTGGTCCAATGACAAGCCCGAACATCCCTCGTTAGGCGGTAGACCAAAAAGTGGCGCTCCCCGGATTCCCATGGTTGAAACGGAATCTCCGATGGACCGACGAAGTCTCTGGCGGGTACCAGACGAAGATGGCACATCCGGTCGCGGGTGGCGCTGGATTCCTGATGGACGTTGTCCTCGTGTTCCCGTGGCTCGGTGCATTAATCCCACTGAGCGCCTGGCAGGTAGGCCGCGCCTTCGCCCGAGCCGCCAGACGCTCGTGATCAGAGTGGGTGTCTTTGTGGCCTTGCTGTCCTTGCACTGGTTTTCGCTTCAGCCGGCACAGCCGTCGCCGTTGGCCTATTGACCCTCGACCGGAACTTGACGAGCGCCGCGCCTGATGTGTTCGTCTCCGGTGGCGGGCCAGTATTTCGCGGATCTCCAACCGACGCGCTCG
>JANPDX010000587.1:0-1627 GCA_031431695.1 Dehalococcoidia bacterium | reverse complement strand
GCTTGGAATCCTGGTGCTTGGCGCGGTACCCGGCGCGCTTCTCATCGGGCCGTTCATGGTCACCCTCGTCCTCATCGTCCAGGACATCTACCACGCATCCGATAAGTTCGTCGGCTTCATGGTCGGGTCGATGGGCGCGGGCATTCTGGTGGGCTCAATCCTGATGAGCATGCTGCGCCTCAATCGCCGCGGGCTGATGCTCTGCGGCTCGCTTCTTGGTGGCGGGACGTTCTGGTTCCTCTATGGCTTCGCGCCAAACATCTGGGTGGCCATGAGCCTGATATTCATCGCGGGCATCGTTGGTCCCGCCATCTTCATTAACTTCGCGGTGGCGCTTCTCCAGGAGCACTCTGACCGGGCGATGATGGGCCGTGTCATGAGCATTTACGGGCTCAGCTTCAGCGCCAGTCTGCCAGTCGGTTACGCCCAGGCGGCCGGGCAGGTGGCGTTGTGGGGCCCACAGACCACCGTGATCACCAGCGCGGGCATTGTCCTCGTGCTCGGAATCCTCGCGATGCTCTTTCTGAAACCGGTGACCCGGCTGCGCTAACAAGGTGGCACGCGGCCTCAAAGAGCCCTTCGTCGGCTGGACGCTCGAAGGCTGACGAATCCGCCGTCGCACCTCGCCCACCGTCCTTGCCGAAAGGAGGAGAGGGGGTCGAGGGTGAGGGTTCACCCGCCGACCACTCGGAACGTAGGTCCTAATCCGAAATCCCCAATCCGAAATGGGGCGGTTATCGGGTGGCGCGGCCCGGCGCCATTTCCACCATCGCCTGGTGAATCAGCTCCCGCCGCTTATCCGGGTCCGCTTCAAACGAGAACCAGCTCAGGAAAGCCGTGTCCACGCCTGCATCGAGGTAACGCTGGACGTGCTCGTTTCGCTGTTCAGCCGTGCCGTGGACGATGAGGTCATCGACCACTTGCTCCGGGGTGTTGGCGATCGCGCCCTTCCGGTCGCCCGCGTCCCATGACTCCCACATGCCCTTCAGCACTTCGCTACGGCCGAGCCACTGGTGAAACGACTTGTAGACGGGCACATGAAGATAGGCGTTGATCTGGCGGCGGCGCATCGCGTCGGCCTCCGGGCTGGGCGCATCGATATTGATCATCAGCCTCGCCGTAATCTCGATCTTCTCGGGGTCACGCCCGGCCTTCGATGCTGCCTCCCGAACCACGGCCACGGACTTCTTGCAATCCTCGGCCGAAAGCCAGTTGATGATGGCGCCGTCACCGACTTCCCCGGCGACCTTGAGCATGCCTTCGCGCAGGGCAGCGACATGGATCCGGGGCGCAATCGCCGGGGGCTGGGACAGCCGGAAGCCGTTGACCTTGAAGGTCTCGCCTTCGAACACCACCCGTTCGCCCGCCAACGCCTGCCGGAGGAACTGCACCATCTCTCGCACCCGAGTTGCCGGCTTGCGGAACTTCATGTCGTTCCACGACTCAACGATGGGCTGTGATCCTGAACCGATGCCCAGTTCGAAGCGGCCGGGGGCGAGGTCGGCGATGCTGGCCGCGCACTGTGCAAGTGTCGCCGGACCGCGCGTGTAGACGTTCGCGATGGCTGTCCCAAGCCGCATGTTCGAATGCAGCGCCATCACCGCCAGTGGCACGAAGCAGTCCTGCC
>JANPDX010000586.1:0-12590 GCA_031431695.1 Dehalococcoidia bacterium | reverse complement strand
TTCGGGCGAGCGACGCCGGCGGCGAGCCAGTACCCATGACGCCGGGCACGGTCCGACAGGAGGATGCAGAGTTCATCGTAAGGACGGACTCTTGCGCGAGCGTACGGATCACTGTCGCGGAGATAGTAGGCGGGATAGGAGCATTCGGGCAGCGCCACAAGTTGAGCGCCCGCGGCGCCGGCATCGTCGAGGGCCTGGAGTATGCCTTGCAGGTTCTTCTCGGGGACTTCGATATCGTGAGCTTCGAGCTGACAGATGGCGATGCGGAATGGCTGCATGGGAACATGGTACCGGGTTGTGCGGCGGGCTGACGCGCAAGCTCGGTTTCGATGCGGCACAATGGTTATTCCCCGTCGTAACGGGAGCAGCGTTCCGGAGACAGACTTCAGACATGCGTATCGCCCAGGTTTCGGCACACACCAGTCCCCTCGCGCCACTTGGCGGCCGCGAAACGGGCGGCATGAACGTGTATGTTCTCGAACTCTCCCGCGAGTTGGCGAGGCTCGGACATGAGGTGGACATCTTCACGCGGCGCGATGGCGACTTGCCGCGAATCGAACGGATAGCGGACGGCCTGCGGCTCATTCGGATCGATGCGGGGCCGGGAGAGCCAGTTGAGAAGGAAGAGATCGTCCGCCATCTCCCGGAGTTCAACCGCAACATGCGCCGCTTCGCGGAAGAACAGCCCGGCGCCTACGACCTCATCCATTCGCACTACTGGCAAAGCGGCTGGGCGGGGACCTTACTGGCAAGAGCACTCGACCTTCCCCACGTCGTAATGTTCCACACGCTTGGAGAAGTGAAGAACCGGGCGAGGTTCGGAGAGCAGGAGCCGAGGCTTCGGATTCGCCACGAACGGACCATTGCGCGGCGAGCCACCGGGATCGTCACCGCGAGCGACCACGAACGCTTGTTGCTGGAGCGGTACTACGCGGCGGACACCGCGAAGATGTACACGGTGCCCTGCGGCATCGACCTGGATCTGTTTCAGCCCAAGGACCAGGTTGAGGCGCGGAGACTGCTCAATCTGCCGGGAGATTCTCCCGTCCTGCTGTGGGTCGGTCGGCTGGAGAAGCTGAAAGGCGTCGAAATCCTTGTGGACGCGGTGGCAGAATTGGAGCGCCGCGACTTCACGCTCCTGATCGTCGGCGGCGACGACCGGGCGGCGGAAATACGGGCGGAACTCGAAGCGCAGGCGGCTGCCGCAGGGATCGGTGCGAACGTGCGGTTCGAGGGTGCGGTGCCGCACGACAGCCTGCCCTGGTATTACTCAGCGGCGGACATATGCGTCGTTCCAAGCTACTACGAGAGTTTTGGGCTGGTCGCGGTAGAGGCGATGGCCTGCGGGACGCCGGTGATCGCTTCACGGGTGGGCGGACTGGTTTCGACGGTGATTGATGGCGTGACCGGATACCTGATTCCATGGCGTTGTCCGGGGCCGTTCGCAGAGAAACTGGAAGTGCTGCTCGGCAACCCGGAGCTTCGAACGAACTTCAGCCGGGCGGCCCAACGGTCAGTCGAACGCTTCCGATGGAGCAGCGTGGGTCTTCGGATCGCCGATGTCTATGACGCCGTGATTGAGCATCACCATGCGGGAAGAAATGAAGGGACGGCCCAACGCGGTTTCAGCAAGGAAGCCTGGGAATCCGCGATGTTGGCGCGGTAAGGTGATCCGACCGAAGGCGATCGAGATGCTGCGCGAAGAACGGAGATAACGGCTCGAACGGCCGTTCAGCAGCCGTCCCACCCCCTCGTTATGATGCCAACTCATATGCCCGGCGCTCCCGGGCGAGGAGACACACAATGTACCAGCCACACCGCATGAAGTTTGGGATCTTCCTGGCGCCGTTCCACCGCGTGGGCGAAAACCCGACGCTGGCGCTCAAGCGCGACATGCAACTCGTCGAATACCTGGACGCCATCGGGTACGACGAAGTCTGGATCGGCGAACACCACAGCTACGCACGCGAACTCATCGCCGACCCGTTCATCTTCATCGCGGCGGCGGCGCAGCGCACACGGCGAATCAAGCTGGGCACTGGTGTCACCTCGCTGCCATACCATCATCCATTGATGGTGGCGGACCGCGTCCTGCAGTTGGATCACATGACCGAAGGCCGCGTAATGCTGGGCTGCGGGCCGGGCGTGCTCACTTCGGATGCCTACATGTTGGGCATTGACCCGGTCACGCAACGCCGTCGCATGGGTGAATCGCTGGACGCGATCATGCACCTGCTGCAAAGCCGCGAGCCGCTGACCATGGAGACCGACTGGTTCACCCTGCGTGACGGCCGGCTCCAGATGGCGAACTTCACCGACCCGCATCCGCATGTGGCCGTGGCCGCGAGCTTCACGCCTTCAGGGCCGATGGCAGCAGGCAAGCACGGGACGGGCTTGCTCTCGGTCGCGGGTGTAACGAGCGACGCGTTCGAACGAACCTGGGGCTGGGCGGAGGAGGCTGCCGCCGAGTCGGGCAAGGCGATCAACCGGGACGAGTGGAAAGTCGTCATCCCGATCCACATCGCGGATTCGAAGGAAGAAGCGATGAACGATGTTCGGGAGGGCTACAAGCGCCAGGCGTACGTGGGTGACCGCATGAACATGGAGGGGCCCGCTTCGCCGCCGCCGTTCGCGGGCGGTGCTCCGGATATCGAGGGTGCGATGGCACGGGACGGGGTGATCGTCGGGACACCGGACGACGCGATTGCGGCTGTCAAGAAAATCCAGGAGCGATCTGGTGGCATCGGCGGCATCCTTGGGCTGGCGCACGAGTGGACGACGACGGAGAAGACGCTGCGCAGTTACGAACTGTGGATGCGCTACGTGGCGCCGCGTTTTCAGGGCCAACTCGACGTGCTTGAGGACAACCGGAACTGGATAGAGACGCGCATGGGGCAGGTCTTCGCGCACACGGGTGCGGCCCAGGCCAAGGCGTTCACCGACGCGGGCAAGGAACTCCCGGAAGAGATGAAGAAGGCGATGGACGCGATGCGAAAGGCGCGAGAGTAGGGCTAACGAGTTGGCCTGGGAATCCCAAGCTCCGTGCAAATCACGCGGACAAGGATGTCCGCTATCTCGCCGTGTCGGGGCACCGCCGCGGACTTTCGGGTTTCACGGTTCACGAAAATCGAGTGATTCGAGCCCTCCCGCAAGAAGTCGCAACCGTTGCGAGTCAGGTGCCGGAGCAGGTCGCGGCGGCTCACGCCGTCAGGGACATTGGCTCGCGGAGCAACTCATGACCCTCTCCGGCCGCCCGTGCGAGTTCTCGATTTGCCGCTAGAACGTCCTTAAGCGCTTCCTTCAAACTCGCGCGAGCCTCCTCGAGGGTGCGCTCCTGTGCAACAGCCCCTGGCATTTCTTCGATCCACCCGACGACCCACTCGCCCTCTTGAGCGAAGACTGCACTAAAGGGTTCCATCTTTGCCTCCGCTTTCAGCATACTCCGCCGCGGAGCTGAAGAAGGCCATGGACGCGATGCGAAAGGCGCGAGAGTAGCGGCATTCGAGCCCGTTCCGCCACTGCGAAGTGGTACGATGGTGGGTATGACGGCACCCGCCCCCACACGGCTCATCACAGCGGAAGAATTCCTCCACATGCCCGAGAGCCGAGGGGCGGAACTCGTGGACGGGCGCATAGTGGAGAAACACCGCGGTGTTACAATCGAACCTATGACGGCACCGGCCCCAACACGGCTCATCACCGCCGAAGAATTCCTCCACATGCCCGAG
This sequence comes from Dehalococcoidia bacterium, assembly GCA_031431695.1. Classification (GTDB taxonomy): domain Bacteria; phylum Chloroflexota; class Dehalococcoidia; order Tepidiformales; family Tepidiformaceae; genus Amarobacter. The sequence continues at coordinate 8,862 of JANPDX010000586.1, read as the reverse complement.
AACCGAGGGGCGGAACTCGTGGACGGGCGCATAGTGGAGAAGTACATGGGCAACGAGTCAAGCTGGTTGGGCAGCGAAATCCTCATTCTCATCGGCGTGTATGTGCGAGAACGTATGCTCGGGCGCGTGTTCGGTTCGGATAATGGTGTTGCAATCTGGCCTTCGCGGCCGGGCAAGGTCCGCAAGCCGGATGTCACGTTCGTTGCAAGAGGCAAAATGCCTGGCGACGTACCGGTGAAAGGCTGGCAAACGGTCGTCCCTGACCTCGTTGTTGAAGTCGTATCGCCCGGCGACGAAGCAGAGGATCTCGAGACGAAGCTCACCGACTACCGGGAGGCCGGGGTGCCGCTCATCTGGGTCGTCTTTCCCGGAACGCGTTCAGCCCAGGTGCTCACGCAGACTCAGCGGCTCGATGTCCGTTCCGATGGCGCGCTCGATGGCGGCGAAGTCCTGCCGGGGTTCTCCTTGTCGCTCGGCGAGTTGTTCAAAGGCCTCGAAGGCTAACTGGCTCCGGGAAGCGCAGGCGCGAGATCATAGGCCGCGCGCCTCGGGAGTGCTGCTCGAACCAGAAGCGATTCTCATTCCGTGACGGGCGGAGCGATGGTACTAATGACGACAGAGTCGAGAGTGACGGCCGGTTGCCCCGCGGATTCGACGATGAGCGTGAGTTCGGCACCTGGAGGAACGCCGCGGAGAGCGATCTGGCGGTGAACCAGGCCGGCCGTGCCGCTCCCCCAAGTGATGCTCCTGGTCAAGCCGTTGAGCGTGACCCGCAAAGTGTTTTCGCCCGTTCCGTAGTCATAAACGCCCAGATCGAGCCAAATGTCGCCCCCAAGTTGCGGAATCGAGAGCTTGTGGGGCTGGTATGGAGAGGTCGCTATCGCGGCTCCGCTGCTGAAGGCAGCAGAGTCTCGCCTGTACCAACCGGTAGTGCTGCCGTCGTCGTACGTGAGGGAGTCTTCCGGTTCGATGCGGATCAGCCCGCCTACGAGGATGGAGGCGAGCCGAGAGGGCGGCCCTGCATTTGCCGAGGCGATAACTTCGCAGTTGCGAGTGGAGGCAGCCGCCGACAAATTGACCGTAGCTTCAGAAGTGGTCGCAGCCTCGCCCGGGCGCGCTTCGAAGTCGAACATCGCCGCCGATTCACCAGGGCACTCAATCGAAATCGCAATGTGTACCGCCGCGCCGCTGTTCACCATTGTTTGGATGCTGAAGACGACGCTTTGCTGCCCAAAGACGGCCGCAGCGGCGGTGCCGAAGCCTGTGACCTTAACTTCCGGCGAGAGGCCGATGTTCGTGGCTGTCATCGGTGTAGGCCGTGTAATCGTTGGGACGCTCCAGATGGAAGTTTCCTTTCCATCCGACCAGACGAAGTCCCAGGAACGGGCGTGGGCGGTAGGCTTCGACCAGTGATCCTGGCCCGGCGAGATAACCACGAGAGACCCGGGAGCGACGCGGCTACGGCCGGCGCCGTCGAACCAGTTTTGGAGGTAGCCTTCACCCCGTTGCCGTTCGTATACCGAGTTCCGTTCGAGGCCGATGTGGAGACTCATATAGCGAGCAAGATCGTCGTTCCAGATGAAAACGACCGTTTCCGGGCGGCTTTCGAGGACGGCAGCGGCATCGCGGGCAAGCTGGTCAATGCGATGGGTTTGCCAATAGTCATGATCTTCGCGAACGGTGTTGATGTTGAATACCGCTGTGCCGCCCAATGCGAGCGCGGCAAGACCATGGGCCGCGAGACGTTTGTGGCCCGTGAACGCCCGACCGCATGCAGAAAACCCGATACCGACGCCAGCGGCGAGCGGGACGACCATGACCAGCACGTATCGCGGCTCCTTTATCCAGGAGTACAGCGTGGGAAGGCGCATGAGAAATTCGAAATAGACAAAAAGCCCGGCGATGACCAGTAGCAGCGCCGCGATCTGGTTCCGCTCGTTCGATGGCCGGGAACGCCATGTGAATGCGATGAGCGCGGCGCCAATAACTACGAGCGCGCTGAGCGGGACGAACTTCTCGGCGGAAGTAAACGTACGGAGGTAGGTCCAGTCCAGGTCGGTGTAGCCGAGAGCTCCCGGCTGCGAGCCGCGCCCCTCTGCGAGAGCTGTCCTTATATCTTCTAGCGGCCCGCCGCCGAGGGAGACAAGAAGAACGGAGGTGCTCGCCACAACAAGCAGCGCGCCCGGGATACCAGCGAACACCGCGGGATCGAAGCGCCGCTTGTAGAGCACCAGGGCAGCGAGCGGCAGCGCCAATCCAATAGCGGTCTGCCGGCCGTAGAACGCAAGCGCCCACGTGAGACCAGTGACGGCGAAGATACCGGCTCGCTGGCGCCACGGGAGATCCGCGGCATCAAGGCCTTTCCAGAACAGGAGGATCGTTAGGGCTGAGAAGAAGGCCATCACGGTATCCGGCAAGAACTGTGTGGAGTTGATGACGCTTTCTGGGAAGACCACCGTCACAAAGGCAGCGATGCACCCGGCAAATCGATCACCGGAGATGTGCATCACGAGAAGGAACGCGACGGCACCAGTAGCAAGCGAACAGAATATCGGCACCACTGTCGCCTGCCACTCGCCGGGCCCGAAGAGCGCAAAGGTGCCCGCTGCCGGCAGGACGAGACTCAGGCGAAGGTACTGGGTGTAGTAGAGGTTGCCAACAAGTTCCGGGTCGAAGACGGGGAGGCCGCGGACCACACTCTCGGCGGCATCGGCGTAGGCGAACGGATCAACATTCACGATGCCGTACCAAAAACTAATGCGCAGTGCTAAACCGAACAGGAGGATGGCAGCCAGCGCGGCTGCGGTCCGAATGTCCCGGCCCACTGTTATTCCTGCCCCCAGAGGATGGCAGCCTGTCGCAGGCCGTCCCGCTTTCCTAACGAGTATACCTTTGTACGGTCGCTGCCACACCGCGCGCAAGCCTGCTACCGTTTTGAGGTGCAAGCGATTGTTTTGCTTTCAGGGGGACTGGATTCGACGACCGTCGCCGCTCACGCGATTCGCGAGGGCCACGAAGTCCGCGCCCTGAGCATCGGCTACGGCCAGCGCCACGTCAGAGAATTGCGGTCGGCACACGCCGTGGCCGAGCGGCTGGGGATACCGCTGGTGGAAGTGGATGCCTCATTTTACGCCCGCCTGGCGTCGTTTTCTTCCCTCACGAGCGACGGCCACACGATGCCCGAGCATCGCACGTCCGACGAGATGGGTTCGGACATTCCGAACACGTACGTGCCCCTCCGGAACACGTTTTTCGTGACGCTGGCGGCGGCCGCGCTGGAAAGCTGGCTGCTTGACCGCATTGAGAATGGCGGCGAAGACCCATCGACGCTCGAAGGGGCTATCTATGTGGGGGCGAACGCAATCGACTATTCCGGGTATCCCGACTGCCGCCCGGAGTTTTACGACGCGATCAGCGAGGTGATCCGGCTGGGGAGCAAGGTCGGCACCGCTTACGAAGTCCCGATTCGGATTGAAGCGCCGATCATCACGATGTCCAAGGCGGAAATCGCGAGCTACGGGACCGAGATCGGCGCGCCGCTTGAGCTGACGTGGAGCTGTTACGCGGGACTCGAATGGCCGTGTGCTGTGTGTGATTCGTGCGAACTTCGAGCCGCAGGATTCGCGGCCGCGGGCCTCAGTGATCCCGCGCTCGCGGTGAGACGATGACAGGCGATGTGCCCCCCTCTCCCAGGCTTGGGAGAGGAGAGTCCCTACCCAGGGGTGAGGGAGCGCTCCTTGTCTCGCGGATGGCTGATGGCAAGCCGGAAGTCTTCGCTTCGGTGCAAGGCGAGGGCGTTTCCGCGGGCGTCCCCAGCACGTTCGTGCGCCTGGCGACATGCAACCTGCGGTGTTCGTGGTGCGACACGGCCTACACTTGGGACTGGGAGCGGTACAAAAAGAGCGAACAGGTGATGGAATTAAGCGCCGAAGAGATCGTCGCCGCCGTGACGGCCTTACCGCCGAAAAACGTCGTCATCACCGGCGGCGAACCAATGATTCAGCAACGCGCGCTGGCGCCGATGGTGCGTGAATTGTGGTCTCTTGGATACCGGTTCGAAATCGAAACCAATGGCACGGTCGTTCCACGCGAGCTGAGTGGGCTGATTGACCAGTGGAACGTCTCGCCAAAGCTGCGGCATTCGGGGAACGATGGTCTGATCAGGCTGCCGGAAGGCCCGCTTCGGGACTTCGCTGGCCGGGACAATGCGTTCTTCAAATTCGTGGTGCAAGACGAGGAGGACCTGGCGGAGGTCGAGACGCTTCGCGCCGAGTTCGGAATCCCGGCAGACCGAGTGGTGCTGATGCCCGAAGGGACGACGGCGGCGGAATTGAACGCGAGAAGCCCGTGGATCGCCGAGGTGTGCACTGAGCGTGGATACCGGTTCAGCTCGCGGCTGCACATTCTCATCTGGGGCGACAAGCGGGGCGTCTAAGTCGCGCGCGCACTCGCACAGTCGCAACTCGGACTCGGACTCGGACTGGCAACTCGCACTCGCTGCTAAAGTTCCGGCCGACGAGCCTAACCTTTGCTGGCGGTGAGGACGGGCGTGAACGCCACGTCGTCCGGTTGCGCTATACCGAGCGCCGCGAGTGCCTGGCCGGCAGCGCCGGACATGAAGCCTTGAAATGCTTCGGCGGTAGACCAAAAGTCCACCACCGCAACGCCACCTGGAACTTCGCGGCCAGAGTGAAAGATGAGCCCTGCGGCGCTTGCTGGAGCAATCAGCCCTGCATGCGCCTTTTCATAAGTCGCGGCGGTTGTCTTCAGTGTCATGGTGACCATTACTGCCATCTCGCGTTCCTCCAGAGCAGTTCACTGCATTCGAATGCGCTCGGCGTTCGCCATGTCCTTCCCAGGTCCACGGCGATGCCCGAAAGCCAAGAGCGACTCCGGGCAGTCTACACGCGCCGCGGGGCCCTTGCTCGCCGGATGTCGCCGGGCGAGGTGCGCGGGCTGATAGAATGCCGAACGTGCCACGCTTTCCCACTACGCCCGACCTCGATCTGCTGTTTCGCCCACGTTCCGTTGCCATTGCCGGGGCTTCGACCAACGTCGATAGCCCCGGGCACGACTACGTGCAGGCAATCAAGAACATGGGCTTCGCTGGTCCCATTTACCCGCTCAACCGGAGCGCTGGCGAAGTGGCCGGGCTGAAGGCGTACCCGGCGCTCGTGGACGTGCCGGGCGATATCGACCTGGTGATTTCGTGTCTGCCGGCGGGCGCGGTGCTGGACCTCGTGGATCAATGCGGCAAAAAGGGTGTGAAGTTCCTTCATCTCTTCACCGGACGTTTCAGTGAGACAGGCGACGCCGAAGCTGCTGACCTTGAGCGCCAGATCGAGGCGAGCGCTGCCACAAACGGCGTGCGGATCCTGGGACCGAACGGCATGGGCCTGTACCACCCGGGCGGTGGGCTTTCGTTCCGGCCAGACCTCCCACTGGCGGCCGGCACCGTCGCGTTCCTCAGCCAGAGCGGCAACAACGCCGTGGAAGTCATCACGCGCGGTAACGCCCGCGGGATGAAATTCGGCAAGGTCGCGAACTACGGTAACGGGATGGATGTGACCCCCGGCGAAATGCTCCGCTACCTGGCCGACGACCCCGAAACGACGGTCATCGGCGCATATGTGGAAGGCGTACCGGATGGCCGGGGGTTCTACGAAGGCCTTTCGGCGGCGGCAGCGAAGAAGCCGGTCATCATCCACAAGGCTGGACGCACCGATGCGGGCGCGCGTTCGGCGGCGTCGCACACGGCGGCGCTCGCCGGGACGGCCGCGCTCTGGAGCACGGTACTGAATCAGGCCGGGGCCCACGAAGCGCGGAACCAGGAACAACTGCTCGATCTCATGCTCGGCGCGACGATGCTGCCCAGGTCGACCGGCCGGAACATCGCCATCGTCGGCGGGGGTGGCGGGCGGAGTGTGCAATCGGCTGACGCTGGCGAAGAGAACGGTTTCACGGTGGTGCCGCTACCAAACGATCTGCGGGAGAAGGTGCGAGCGAAGGCGCCAGGTCTGGCGGACTGGGTGGGAAACCCGGTCGACCAATCGATCCTCGCCGGATCGGGGCTTTCGTCGAATGGCTTGCTCGAACTGATGCTGGAGAGCCCGGCCTATGACCTCGCGATCGCGAATGTTGGCGAAGACTGGTTCTTCGGGCGCCCCGATTCCGGTGAGCGGCTGAAGCACGCCTGCAACCGGCTGGCGCAAATCTGCGAAAAGTCGTCCAAGCCGGTCGCTGTGGTGCTTGGCGCGACCGAGACCAACAATCGCGAGCACCGCGGAATCGTGGACGACGTGCGCGACGATTTCGCCGCGCGAGGCATAGCGGTGTATCCGAGCGTCGAACGGGCGGCGTTCGCGCTTGGGCGGCTGGCTGGGCGGTAGGCAATCGAGACGCGGTTCTGCGACGCCAGTGGGTCGCGGCTACCGGGACCGCGTGATTTCGTCGCGATGAACCACCATCGTGCAACGGTCCTCGGTCACAACCAGCCCTGATTTGGCGGCGCGACTGAGGGCTTCGGGATTCGTGATACCGGACTGGAGCCAGACACCCTTCGCGCTGATAGCAACGGCATCTTCGATAACAGGGGTGGTTTGGTCAGAGCGTACGAAGACGTCCACAAGGTCAACCCCTTCTGGCACGTCCTTCAGTGAGGCGTAGGCCCTTTCGCCAAGCACTTCATCGGCCGGGTACCGGTCGCGATGAACGGGGATGACTTTGTAGCCATGGTCCTTGAGGTACACGGCGATGCGATAAGCCTCGCGGTCGGTGCGGGAATCGAGACCGACCACGGCGATCGTTTTCGCGTTCTTGAGTAGCTCAGTGGCGGCGTCCACGATTCCTGCCTTTCGCGGCCGGCGCGGGCCTTTCCACCTTCGCGCCGGTATCGATATCGATTTCTACCAGCTCCCAACCCTCGGGAATGGTCACTTTCGAACCTACCAGCTTCGCGACAGCCTGTCCCACCGCCAGGGTGCGGTCCATGCCGTCGGCCTGCCCATAGGCGGGGACGGGCACCTGGGCGATGGTCAGGCGCTTTCCGCTCTGCTTCACGAGGACGAGCGCGAACTGACGAAGGTCATCGACCTGGTCGCGCCAGCGGTCGGGCTGGTCGCCCTCAACGGTGACTTCGAGATGGTCGATTTTCGCGAAGGGCACGAACTCTTTGGTGCCGATGCCCATTCCGAGGTAGCCCTGCTGCCAGGTTGCCGAACCCTTCCTTGCATCGACGATCACGTCGGCGCCGACCACCGAACTGATCAGGCTCATGACGGAAAAAGGGACGAGGATCATGCAAACCAGGAGGAGGGACACGAGGGCCCAGAAGGGGAGCGTGAACCCTCTGGCGGCGATAAACCAGCCGATGGCGACCGCGATGATGATGCCGATGATCGGTAGAACAACAGTGCCACGGGCGCTCTTGATTTCGATCTTGTCTGGCCCGATGACGGCCAAGGCGCGGTGCAGGAGTACCTCGGCACGTCCATCGCGGCGATGAATGGCAACGTGTTCGGGGATTTCGTAGTCCACGCACGGAGGGTATCGGAGGGAAGGGGCACGAGACAGCGGTATACTGGTGGCATGGCGAATCGGCAGCCGAAGCAATCGGCTCAAATTTTCCCGGTTTCGAAGTACCACGGGCGGCGCATGAGCGAGCGAGAATTCCTCGCCCTGCCGGAAGAGAAGCCATACCTCGAATATGTGGACGGGGTGGTCTTACAGAAACCCATGGCCAACCGCGCGCACAGACTTATCGTTCAATTCCTCGATTACCTGATTTACGGCTACCAGCTTCGAGCCGGAGGAGATGGCGGCCCCGAAGGTCGAGTCCGCCTGCCTGATGGATCAGGCTATCGTCTTCCCGACACGGCCTACTGGACCGAGCAGCGCTTTTCCGGAGACGACAGCGTCCCGTCGCTCGTAATCGAAGTACGGTCACCGGGACAGACCGTGGCCGAACTCCGGCGCAAGTGTCGCTCGTTCCGAGCGAACGGCGTTGATGTGTGCTGGCTGATCGACCCGATGGCGCGCACGGTCGAGGTCTTCGAGGGTGACCGCGACGCAGAGCAACTGGCGGCGGATGGGGTCCTCGAGGCGACGGTGATGCCGGGGTTCTCGCTGGCGTTGAGTGACTTATTCGCCGTCCTCGACCGATAATTCCATTCAATTGAGCGAAATTACTTCGCACTCGCCTATCAATCGGATATATTGTCCCTATCGCAGCCCGGCTACCCCGGGCTTTTGAGGTGTTTGATGGCTACTTCTCCGACCTTCGTCGAGGCACCCGGACTGAATTTTGACTGGCTGAACCTGGATACACAGCAAGGTATGAAGATCCAGGCTGGGCGCCGCGGCCTCACCCTGGAAGATGTGAACGCCATGACTTACGGCGTGGACGACAAGGCCGAAGCTGGCATCGCCGTCTTTGGCCCCAGAGGCTCGAAAGCGGATATTCGATCGCCACGGCACGCGCGCCAATACCGGACGAAGGCCGATGTCTGGTCCGATAGCGCGATGCTCCTCTACGAAGAGGCACAGCAGCGCCAGTGGTCCAGCGCCCGCGACATCCCGTGGGAAACGCTCAAGGAACTTCCCGAAGACCTCGAATGGGCGATGTGTACGCTCTGCACCTTCCTCACCCAGGTCGAGTTCATCGCGGGTGACCTGCCGGGCCGGTTCATGGAGCAGGTTCACCCGGACCACTTCGAAGCCCAACTCTTCCTTGGCACTCAGATAATGGATGAGAGCCGCCACCTTGACGTATTCCGCAAGCGAGCCCTTTCGAACGGCGGCGGCATGGTCGATGCGGGTTTCGGCGCAATCAACCTGCTCAGCGTCGATGACTTCACGGAAATG
>JANPDX010000585.1:0-2349 GCA_031431695.1 Dehalococcoidia bacterium | reverse complement strand
CGGCGGATCGACGCGATCCTCCGGGATCTGTGGCGGCTTGGGCGCCAAGAGAAGAAGCTAACCGAACACATTGGGTAACAGGTTTATGAGGCAACTTCACTAACCTCGGTAACCGCTACTTTTGAGGCACTACGACCCGCCATCAGCTCCCGCGCCTCGACGCTGTCGAAGTATTCGTGCGCGGCCGTGATCCTGCCGTTGGAGACCGTGGCGACCACACAAGCCGCCAACCTGAACGTGGTACCGTCGGCCAGCGTCCCGCAAGCATCGTGTTCCTCGACGAAACCGTGGCCGGTATCCGTCCTGACCGCATTTTCGTAACGAAAGTCTGGCGCGACGCGCCGGACGGCCTCCCCGAGGCCCGCTAACTCGGCGAATCCCACGGTTGGCCCACCGTTTTGGCGCATGGCAAAGTCCTCGACGCAGATGGCGCGAAGCGTTTCGGCGTCCCCGGACGACGTTGCGGCGAAGAGCCGCGCGGCAAGGTTCGTGTTGTCAGACATGGATGCTCTCCTCATCAGTTCGCCGCGCTTTGTCGAGTGTCTCGCGGCAAGTGCGTAGTCTTTCACAAGATGGCGGTTAACCGTTCACCGCTCCGCCCGCGCCTCAATGCGGTCCTGCTGCTCCGGCTGAGTCAATCGGAGACCCACCCTCTTCAATACTGTGCTAGCGAAACAAGATCGGCATCTCCCGGCCGCGAATGAGGCGGCGCAGGCGCAGGCTGAGGTCGTCCAGTGCGATGATGACGTTTTCATCGACCACGGTGCCGCTCGTTGAAACTGCGATACTGACCTTGTCCACGGGGTCATATTCGAGCGCACCGGCGAGCCCGAGATGGCCCCAGCGCTCAGCCCTTATCCTGCCGTCCTCTCTCCAGCACGGGCAGTATGGGTACGTCGCCAGGCCTGCGTACTGGAACTCCGGGCCGAGGAAGGTGGTCATGGCATCTTGCGTGGCTGCTGACACCACGCGGTCGCTTTGCCAGAGATAGATCGCCCAGCGGGCGAGATCGTCCGTGGTCGAATACAGCCCGGCGGAAGACCAGAGGATGCCGTGGTACTCGAATTCCGGCACAATTTCGTGATGGAGGCCGCCCGAACTCCAGATCAGGCCGGGGTAGCCGTCGGCGAAGGCGCTGTAGGGGTGCGTCGATTCCTCTCGTGGTTGAAGCTCTTCGTCCATTACTGTTGCTTCCAGGCCGAGAGGATCGAGCAGTTGCTGGTGGAGGGCTTCCGTATACGAAACGCCCAGTACCTGTTCGATGATGAGCCCGAGCATGTAGTAGCCCGGCGATGAGTACGTGAAGCCCGTGCCTGGCTCGAACTGGAGTCCCTCTGAGGACGCCAATTCGAGGGCTTCGCGCGGGCTTATGCCGTCCGTCGCAATCAGGCCGCTCGTGTGCTGGATGAGATGCCGGACCGTAACGCGCTCGCCGCCCTGGAAATCCGGGACGAAGCGTGAGAGCGGGTCATCTAATGAAACGAGGCCGCGCTCGACCAACTGGAGAATGATGGCGGCCGTGAACGTCTTCGTGATGCTGGCAGTTTGGTAGACCTGACCGACCTCAAACGGGGTGCCGTGGGCCTGGTGGCCAATTGCGGCCGTCCAGCCCTGGCCGTTTGTCCGGAGGACGGTAAGTGCGACCCCGGTGAGCTGCCACTCCGCCAACCATTCTTTGGTTTCGGCTTCGAGTTCCTTCGGGGAAACCGCGCTCGACTTCCCGGAGGTTGGGCGCTGAGAAGGGGCTTTGTCCAAGATCTTCGTACGATTGGTGCGAAGTTGGAGGCCGACACCGGATGGTGGGATGACGTGGAGCCGAACATCCGCATCTTCAATGTCATATACGCTGACGTTGTTCGCCGCGGAGGCGACGAGAAAAGCGGCCACGAGTACAACAACGAGCGAGGGCACAGCGATCGCGATGCGCGTCACGTTGGCCATGCGCCCGGCAGGGGCACGACGCGGCCAGAACCTGGGCGCTCGGCCACCACCCACATCCTCTAGCCAGCCGAAGAGCAAGACGGCGAGGAACGTGACCGCAACGACCACGGGAAGCGCGAACAGCCGCTTATCCAGCTCGGAGGTCTCGCGCTCCCAGAGGAGTTGGTACATCACGAAGAGGCCGGCGGCATGCCATAAGTAAATCGTCAACGCCCGTTCGTTGACCCAATAGATGCAATTCGCCACCAGTGGCCGAAGGGCGAATCGTCCGAGGGGACGTTCGATTGCGAGCGCTCCCATGAGCCAGGCGAGGCCAACCAGCAGATGAAGCGGGTAGGAAGCGTTGACGACCGAACCGGGGATGTCCTGGGTGAGTGCCCAGATCGCGGCGGCAGCGGCGAACAAGGC
>JANPDX010000584.1:0-2652 GCA_031431695.1 Dehalococcoidia bacterium | reverse complement strand
CCGACCGGCTACGCGCCCACGGACGAAGTAGTCCATGAGAGGTTCGCCCATCAGCGAGAGCGTAGTTTCGGCCATCGAGACATCGATGTGCTGGCCTTGGCCGGAGACTCTGGCGGACCGTACTGCGGTCGCAGTTGCCAGAGCGACAGCCATTCCCGTCGCGAAGTCCGAGAAGGTCGCACCGACAGGCTTGGGCGGTCCACCCTCATACCCGTTGGTAGAAGTAAGGCCGGCGAACGCGGCAACGGTATTCATGTACGCCCGATAGGAGCGCATCTCGCCATCGCGGCCGAAGCCGCTGATCGAGGCCATCACGAGGGCGGGATTGGCTTGCGAAAGCGTCTCGTAGCCAAGGCCGAACCGTTCCAGACCCCCAGCCGGAAAGTTCTCAATCACCGCGTCGCAGGTCACGATGACATCACGCGCGATCGCGGCCTGTGCGGGGTCGGAAAAGTGCACGCTCAGGCTCTTTTTGCCGGCATTGAGCGAGGCGAAATAGCCAGCCCGATTCAAGTCGCGCTGCTCGTCGGAGAAGGGCCCGAAGTCTCGCGTTGAATCGACCGGGTCGTAGTCTTCGACGCGAATCACCTCGGCGCCCATGCGCGCGAGGATGTACCCGCCATAGGGCCCCGCTACGACACGCGACAGGTCGGCTATGCGAATCCCGGCGAGTGGAAGTCCGCCCGTGACCCGGCTCTCCGTTCGTGCCCGGCGCTCGCTCAAGGATTCGCCCAGTGGAGGATTCGCTCCGTATCGCGTCCCAGCTCTGGCACCGTACGACTCGTCTCAACGACGCCGTCCAGTCGGAAAGGGCCCCCTGGCATCAGCGTTGGCCCAAATCCCGGAACCTCGCCTTCTCGAAAGAACTTGCGACGGGCGAACACCGGTTCTCGTGTTGCTTCGGCTACGGTGTTGATTGGCGCGACTGCGACGCCGCGTCGCTGGCCCTCGTGAAAGACGTGCTGGCGGGTGTACCGCGAGAGCTCCAATTGCAATAGCGGTTCTACGGCATCCCAGTTGAGCGACCGGTCCGGGTGGGTGGCGAACGCCTCGAGTTCACCCCATTCCGGATTTCCAACCGTCTCGAGGACGGCGCGCCACATAGCTTCGGTACGAATCATAAAATCGACATCACCGTCGGCCGCCGGTTGCTGGAAAACGCCCGCAAATCGAGAGACCGCTTCGCGTTTGCGGCTCATCAATCCAACGCCATAGCTGAGCGTCACCACCTCCTGGCGCAGGCACGAAACAAGCGCATCGACGAGCGAGACGTCAACGAAGTCCCCTTCGCCGCCGGCCTCTCGCCCGATCCAGGAGATGACGGTGGCCGTCGCCGCAGTGAGTCCGCCCATCATTTGAGCAAGACTGCCCGGCGAAGCGAGAGGTGGTTCGAGGGCCGGATCGACAACTCGAACGGCAGTCGAGAAGGCCATCCCGCTCAAGTGCTGCGCCAGGAATTCGTCGCACGCGAAGTCCCTCCACGGTCCGTCCATGCCCATCCAGGAAAGTGCGACAACCACGAGTTCGGGATGCGCCCTCGTAAGGTCATCAAGCGCAGAAAACACCGTCCGTTCGCCCTTTCCGCACCAACCGACAACCACTCCGGCGGCGCCACCGAGTTGGAGAAAGTGCCTTCGGCCAACTTCGGTATCCAGGTCGAGCACGACGCTAAGCTTGTCGCGGTTTAGCAAGGCATGTAGCGAGGGAGCATTGTCTGGGGGATCCGTCTGTGGAGGATCACCGGCCCTTAGCAGATCGCCCGCCGAACATTCGACCTTGATAACAGTGGCTCCGAGGTCCGCCAAGAGACGCCCGCAGAAGGCAACGGCGACGCCTTCGCCTGCCTCCACCACCACGAGTCCCGATAGCGGCCCACCCCGGCGCGCCAAGTCCCATGACGGATCTCTGTTCAATGCACCCAAGACCGCGGAAACAGTCTTCGACGCTGACGCAGGCGAGGAATTTGCAGGCACGATTGAGGGACACTCCGGACGAAGTCTTGCGCCGGGGAGCATATGATAACGTTTACACAGTGGTCAACGGTCGCGGTGGCTCGCTCGCCCGATGGAATTCCCCGGTACCCAGATTGTCAGGTCAAGATCGGTCACGCCGGGAGGGGGTACGTCCGACGCTATCCAGCCCAACATGATTTCGGCGCTCAACATGCCCATGCGGACCACATCCGTGTGGACCGCCGCGAGCCTGGGGTGGAGCAGACTGTCAGTGTCGCTGTAGTCGGTGAACACGAATAGCGACAAGTCCTCAGGCACATTGAGGTTGAGTAGACGGACGGCACGCAACACTGCGTTGGTGTGGGAATGGTTGAAGCAAATGGCGGTCGCAGCTACCGGCGCTCGGAGCACCTGCTCGAACTGCCGAACCATTTCTTCCGGCGTCGTCGATTCCTCGATGAAGGACATGTGACACTTGAGGCCAGTGTCGAGCGACGCCTGCATTAAGGCGGAGGGCCGTTGCATAAATGCTGTTCGTGGAGTCCCGAAGAAAGCGACCGACCTGTGGTCGAATTCGCGCAAAGACATGAACGCGTCTCGCGTCGCGGCGACCTCAGAAGTCGTGAACAAAGGTATCTCAGATTCGTTCGGAGCTCGCCAAAGCGTCACTGCGACCGGCACGCCGGCGTCCTGATACGGC
>JANPDX010000583.1:0-2219 GCA_031431695.1 Dehalococcoidia bacterium | reverse complement strand
TTCTCGGTGACGAACGGCCCGGATCTGCACGTCATCCTCGGGACTTCGGCCGCGGGCGGCGGCAAGGGCCTCGATCTCGGTAAGCTCAAGGCGACCGATGGGACCTTCAGCTATGCGATTCCCGAAGGCACCGACCTCGCGCAGTTCCGCAGCGTCACCATCTGGTGCGCCTCGTTCCCGACGGTCTTCGCGGTCGCGGAATTGGGGACCTAACGATGGCCCTACCGTCAGCAAGTCCACTCTCCAGCCTCGCGATGAGATTCCCGGCCCAGACGACGCGCGGAGCCTCGATAGCCGGCCGGCTCTTCGGTGCGGGGCTCGCGCTACTTGTCGCCTTCACCGAGTCCTACGACCCCGCGCAGGTGTTCGCACTGGTCATCGCGCTTCTGGTCGTCGCGACCTTCTTGCCATTTCGAGGTCTTGCCGCTGAAGTAACCATGCTCTTTGGCACTGGTCTGGTTTTCTTTGCCGGGACGGTGTTGACTCACCTTGAGTACGGCCTGGCGATGCTCGCCATGGGCGCGTTCGGAGGCGCCGCGGGCCTCGCGCTTGTTCATCGGTCTGGACGCGGCGTGTTGCTTCCGGCGGCTGCCTTCGCTGCGGCGGTCTTTGTAACCGGCGCGATCCAGGCCGCCATCGTCTTTCGATTCGAGTAGTTACTCCCCGGCCGGTTGCGGGAGTAGGATTGGCGCAACTCAACCCGGGGGCAGGCCGTGTACAAGATGATCTTTGGGGCGAAACGCAAACCCGGCATGTCCCGCGAGGACTTCGGCGCGTACTGGCTCGGCCCGCACGCCGACAAAGCGCGCAAGGTCCCCGGGATCGCCCGCTACGTCATCAACCTCGCGCCCGACCTCTCGGGCAGCGGACGCGAAATGCCTTACGACGGCTTCGCCGAGGCCTGGTTCGAAAACGAAGAGGACATGCGCCGCTCCAACCGTTCCCCGGAGCTCAAGGTAGTCCTCGCGGACGAGCCCAACCTGTTCGACCTTTCCACCCGCTTTAGCGTCATCGTTCAAGAAAACGTCATCATTGAGTAGCAGAGAACTCCAGCGTGTTTGGCTGTTGCCTCCTATTATTGCCCGGTGAAAGTCCTCCTCCTCGGCAACAGCAACGACACCGGGACGTTCGTGCCGGAGGATGCCAAGCGGCAATACCTCCTCCGCGACCAGTTGGCGGCTGAATTTGGTGAGCCGGTGGAAGTCTTCGTCCGCAACGCCTGGCCCAATCAGCGCATGGTTGGCTATGTCCAGCGCACGCTCGACGAACTCAATCCGGACTTCGTCTACATCAACCTGTCGAGTTACGCGTACACCTACGAATCACTTCCGCTTCGCGTGAGGCGCATTTTCGGCAGAGTGGGCGGAGAAGCGGTGGGCGACGCCGGAATGCGCCTCGCAGACAGCCGCAAATGGTCGCACAACGCCCTCTTCCGCGGCCTGCGCCGGGCGGGCCGGGCGACCATTGGCGGGGATACGCATTTCACGCCGGAGGAAGTGCTGGCGAGGTACGAGGAGCTCATCCGCCTGCTCCTCAGGCGGGAAGGCACGGCAATCGCCGTTAAGGGTTCGATGAGTCGTACCAAGCGCGGTACCGCTCGTGAGCGTTCTCGCAAGGAAGGGCGCCGCCAGCGCGTTCATCAGCCGCTGAAACAGCTCTGCGAACAGTTACACGTGTACTACGCCGGCAGCGATGAGCCGCTCCACCTGACCCAACCGTGGAAGCGGAAGGGGACGAAAGTAGGAGATGGCCTGCATTCGAATGCCGCGGGCCACAAGAGATCGGCCGAGTGGCACTACCCTTTCCTCCGCGAGGCATGGCTGGATCACTTGCAGGCTGGCGAAACCGAAGCCGTCAAGCCGGTCAACTCGGCCAACGGCTAGCCGCCGCCCATCGCCCGGATCGCTTCCCGCTGGACCATCGCCATCGTCAGGTCGCCTCGCGTCTTTTCTAGTATTCCCCGGGTCTGGTCGGTCGTACGGCGAAGCCCGCCGGTCATCGCGTCTGGATAGTCGATGGTCACGAGCACGGAATAGATGTCGTCCATCGCGCGCAGGATTTCCTCGCAGCCGTCGTACGCGCCGGCCCGCAGCCGGTCGAGGATCATCCGCCGCATCTCGCCCACAGCCTCGGCGATTCCGTTCAAGTTGGCCGGGTACACAACGCCCAGTTCCTCAGGCGAAGGGATGCTGCCGCCGCTCAGCAGCGCCAGCGTCGTC
>JANPDX010000582.1:0-1620 GCA_031431695.1 Dehalococcoidia bacterium | reverse complement strand
GTGTCGGCCGCCTCCAGCAGCTGCTGTTCGAGCGCCGGGTGAATGCTGCTTTTCTTTCGCTCCGGGAGCGGCGCGGGCGGGCGTGTGCGGGCCGCCGAATCCGCTGCGGCGGTCTTCATCAATTGCACGACGTTGCCGGTATTTTTCGTCGTCACCCTGGCCCCAAACGCAAAGCGGTCGCACCCCGAGGACTGCGACGTAATGCAGTGATGCTAGGGGATGGTCCGGTGAGCGAACGTGACCCCGTTCGCGGTTCGGCTGGGGCACCCACGTGATCCAGGGCGCGGTATTGAGGCCCGGTTCCGCAGCCCCTTCTAACGAAGGGGACGCACCCCTTCATTTGGTGGGGACGGACCCCTTCATTTGGACCCCTTCATTTTTCCGACGATTGCGTAGCAAGACGGCCGGTCCCTTGGCGGGATACCGACTACGGTTCGACCATGCCGAGACATGCCCGACGAATATTCCCAGGTGTTCCGCACCACGTTACGCAGCGCGGCAACCATCGCGAGCGGGTCTTTTTCGAGAATGGTGACCCTGAGGCGTACCTGAGCCTCCTGCATGCCTATTCAAGGCAACAGGGTGTACAGGTTTTCGCGTATTGCCTGATGCCGAACCATGTGCACCTCGTCGTCGTTCCTTCGAGTGCCGATGGAATGCATCGTGTCCTGCGGGCGGTGCACAGCCAGTACGCGCAACGCGTCAACCGGATGAGAGGGCTCAATGGCCACCTATGGCAGGGACGTTATCGTTCTTCGCCACTCGATGCGGACCACTTTCTGAACGCAATCCGCTACGTCGAGTTGAATCCCGTCAGCGCTGCCATGGTCGTAAAGGCCGAGGACTACGCCTGGTCCAGCGCCGCAGCTCATTGCGGACTTCGCCTCGATCCCTTGCTGGAGCCGAATCGGAAGTCGAGCCTCCTAGAAGGCATCGCGAACTGGTCGAGTTGGCTTTCTTGCGGAGTTCCCGACGCATCGACGGACATGCTGCGTCACCACGCCCGCAGAAATCTGCCGTGTGGCTCATCCGAATTCATTGCCAGCCTCGAGAAGTCGGCCGGATGCGACCTGAGATTCCGGACGCGAGGGGGCCAGCGGAAAGCGTAAACGCGTTAATCGCGACGGGGTCCCGCGAAGGGGTCCGTCCCCTTCAGCGAACGCCCCCTCCCGTCAGGCGGACCGTTCGGCGCGTTTGCGCTCACCCTCGCTCAGGTGGCGCTTGCGAAGCCGGACGTTCTTTGGCGTGACTTCGACCAACTCGTCGTCGCCGATGTACTCCATCGCCTGCTCGAGCGACATGCGGATCGGCGGCGTCAGCAGGACGTTCTCGTCTTTGCTCTGCGTGCGGATGTTGGTGAGCTTCTTGCCCTTCAGTGGATTGACGACCATGTCGCCCTCGCGGCTGGTCTCGCCAACGATCTGCCCCTCGTACACCAGGTCGCCCGGCCCGACAAACAACGTGCCGCGTTCCTGGAGGTTGAAGAGCGCGTAGGCCAGCACCGGCCCGCGACCGTTCGAAATCATCACGCCGGCCGAGCGCTCGGCCAGCGCGCGATCGACCACCGGCCCGAAATGATCGAACACGTGGTACATGAGCCCGGTGCCGCTCGTCATGGTG
>JANPDX010000581.1:0-16392 GCA_031431695.1 Dehalococcoidia bacterium | reverse complement strand
ATGTTCGCCGGTCGCGACACCCATAGGCTTGAGCGCCCTGCGGATGGCGGCGTGGCCGAGCACGTCGTCGGGGCTGGTGGGCTCTTCGATCCAGTGCAGGTCGAACCGTTCGAGCTGGCGCATGTGGTCGATCGCCTGGCCAACATCCCAGACCTGGTTCGCATCCACCATCAGCGTCCGGTGAGGTCCGATTTCCTCACGGGCTATCTCGAGACGGCGAATTTCGTCCTCAACGCTGGTGCCGACCTTGACCTTGAAGTGGTTCCAGCCCTGGGCGAGCGCCTCGCGGAAAAGCTTCCGCATTTTGTCTTCCGGGTAGCCAATCCAGCCGGCGGAGGTGAGGTAGGCGGGGTATCCGTCGCGGCGCATCTCCGCCTCGCGGGCGGCCTTCGTGGTGGCGAGCTTCTCAAGCATCGCGTGTGCTTCACCGGGAGAAATCGCATCGGTGATGTAACGGAAGTCGATGCAACGGACGAACTCCGTTGGCGTCATGTCGGCGACGAGTTTCCAGATAGGCTTGCCTTCAACCTTCGCCCAGAGATCCCAGACAGCGTTGACGACAGCGGCGGTAGCCATGTGGATGACGCCCTTTTCGGGACCGACCCAGCGCAGTTGACTGTCGGAGGTGATATGCCGCCAGAAGCCGCCCATGTCCTCCGTGAACGACTCGAGCGTCCGGCCAACGATCAGCGGACTGAGCGCTTCGGCCGCTGCGACGCAGAGTTCGTTGCCGCGGCCGATGGTGAACGTCATCCCGTGACCTTCGAGGCCATCGCCCGCGTCGGTGGTCAAGACCACATAGGCGGCGGAGTAGTCCGGGTCCGGGTTCATGGCGTCGGAGCCGTCGAGCGTGCGCGAAGTTGGCATACGGATGTCGCGGACATGCATCCCGGTGATGGTTCGTGGCATGGCCGAACTCTCACCTCGCTCGGATTCGCGGTCAAGCGCGTCAGGCGAAGGGATACCGGTTCTCGAAGACGATGCCGAGGTCGTACCAGCGCGCGGCGTTGCCGCCCATGATCCATTCGCGTGACTCTTGCGGTAGATACGCGAAGTGCTTCTCTACGATTTCGACCACCCGCGGATACGTCGCCGCGATTTCGCACACCGGCCAGTCTGAGCCGAAGATCAGCCGCTTCTCGCCGAAGGCATCGCCAACAACATCAATGAATGGCGCGAGGTCTCGCCCGTTCCAACCCGGGGCGGCTTCAGTCACCATCCCGGAGAGCTTGCAGGCCACGTTCGGCTCATGCGCTATCTCCCGGATCTGGCCCATCCACGGCTCCATCTCGCCCGATGCGATCGGGGGTTTCGCGAGGTGGTCGATGATGAACCGCATCGAGGGAAACTGCCGAACCAGCTTCAAGGCGTGTGGCAGGTGCCGCGGGTAAATCAGCAGGTCATAGGAAAGGCCGCATTCGCCAATGACTTTCAGGCGCCGCCGAAAGTCTTCGCGGAGCATGTATTCGTCATCGGGTTCGTCTTGCAGCATGGCGCGCACGCCGACAAGCCGGTTGGGCCAGGGAAGCGCGTCCAGTTGTTCTTCGAACGCAGCGGCACACAGGTCGAACCAGCCAATAACCCCGCCGATGAACGGATGCTGTCGTGAAAGCTCCAGCAGCCAGTGGGTCTCGGCGAGCGATGGCCGGGCCTGCACGGCGATGCACATTTCGATGCCCGAGGACTGTAGCAGCGGCTCCAGGTCTTCCGGGAGCCGATCCTGGCGCAGCGCCGGCATTGTCTCCGAGATCCATGGATATTCGGCGGGTTCGTAGCGCCAGAAGTGCTGGTGAGAATCGACGCGAACGGCCAACAGCTATACCTCTGGAGGGAGCGGCAGGCCTCCGGCAATGGTCGAAGCGTAGCAGGCTTCGACCACCGCCATTGTCCGAAGGGCATCGGAAACAGGGCTCACAAGGGCAGAATCCTGGCCCGCGAGGAAGCGCTGGAGGTTGCTCATCGGGCCTTCGAACGCCTCCAGGAACCACGAACCGCGCAGGGGGACGGGCTCCCAGGGCCCACCTTCAGGGGCCATAAGCAACTCGTCCGGTTTGCCGATCGGGTAGTCCAGGTTGACTCCCATGGTGGCGATTGCCGCGCCTTTCGAGCCTTCGAATTTGATTTGCGATTGCTGGAACTCCGCGCCGAAACGGTGCGAGTGATTCGCAAGGATGCTGCAGCGGATGCCCGGGTAATCGAGGATCATCGTCGTCCGGGCGTCGGCGAACTCGGGCGTAAGCGGGCTGGGCAGGCCCTTGCAGTAGACGCCCACGGGGTCGCCGAGCAGCGACCGCACGAGGTCCACATAGTGGATCGAGTGCATGAGCACTTCGAGGCGGGGCGCCGACTTGAGGAACTCCCAGTATTCCCACGGTGTGTGGACTACGACGCGAACCTCAACATCCAGAATCTCACCAAGCATGCCCCGATCGATGGCGTCACGGAGGGCGAGCATGTTCGGGCTAAAACGAAGCTGGAAGTTGCTCGCCGCGATGAGGCCCCGTTCGCGGCAGACGCGGGTGATGCGGCGAGCGTCTTCGAGATCGACACCGAGGGGCTTCTGGATGAGGACCCCGGCGCCTTCCGGAAGCTGTTGAAGGATGCCGTGGATTGCCCCCGGGGGGACGGCGAGGTCGAAGACGGCAGTCTTCGTGGCCGCTGCTTCATCGAGAGACCCAAAGACACGCGGGATGCTGAAGCGTTCCGCAAGGATGCCAGCTACCTGGGCGTGGATGTCGTAAATGCCGGCGACGGGGAAGCCAAGACGCTGGTATACGGGCAGGTGGGCGTCCCGGACGATGCTCCCGGCGCCGACGACAACGATTGGTCGCGGCTTCGACGGCAGTGGCCATGCCTGGCGCAGCGGCTCAGTCATTGAGGCGGAAGACCTCTTCCATTTCTGCCCACCATTCCCCGGGTTTCGCGTCTGCGACCGGTTGCTGAAACGATTCCATCAGGCGCTGCCACTCGGCGCGGCGCGGGTGGCCGGCTTCGTAACCCGCGAAGTCACGGGCAGGCTCGAAGTCATCGGTCGTGTCCATCGCCATGAAGAGCTGGCGGCCGAGGAGCCAGATGCGCATTTGCAGGATGCCAACATCGCGCAGGCCCTCCGCCACTTCGGGCCAGATGTTGCCATGGTGTTCGCGGTAGGCGGCGATGACGGTGGGGTCGTCTTTGAGCAGGATGGTTTGGGCGTAGCTCTTCATGGCCCGTTAGTTGGACCAAGCGCCGTCGATGATGTGGACGGCGCCGGTGGTGTAAGACGATTCATCGGAGGCCAGATAGAGGGCGAGATTTGCGATCTCCTGGGCGGTGCCGAGGCGGCCGATGGGCTGGCGGGAGATGAACATCTTGCGCGCCTCGATGGGATCTTCGAAGGCGTTGATGCGGCCTTGAAGCGAGGGTGTTTCGACCGTGCCCGGACAGATGGCGTTGCAGCGGATGCCCTGGCCGACGAAGTCGGCGGCGACGGAGCGCGTAAGGCCGATGACGGCCGCTTTGGTCGTCCCGTAGACGAACCGGTTCGGCGCGCCTTTGACGCTTGAAACCACCGAAGACATGTTGATGATGCTGCCACCGCCGAGTTCGAGCATGCCCGGCAACAGCGCCCGGATCATCCTGTACATCGAGCGGACGTTGAGGTTGAAGGAGAAGTCCCAGTCGGCTTCCGCTGTGTCGAGAATGCTGCCGTGGTGGACGAATCCGGCGCAGTTAAACAGGATATCGACCGGACCGGCCCCCGCGGCGAACGAGGCCACCGCCGATGGATCCGTG
Source organism: Dehalococcoidia bacterium (assembly GCA_031431695.1). Taxonomy (GTDB): domain Bacteria; phylum Chloroflexota; class Dehalococcoidia; order Tepidiformales; family Tepidiformaceae; genus Amarobacter. The sequence continues at coordinate 12,618 of JANPDX010000581.1, read as the reverse complement.
ACATCGAGGACCGAGGTGGTGATGCTCGGGAACTCAGTTCGAAGTTGTTCCAGCGTCGCCGGATTGATGTCCAGTGCGTGTACCGAGGCGCCCTCGCTCGCGAAGAGGACGGCACTGGCCCGCCCGATACCCTGACCCGCGGCAGAGACCACCGCATGTTTCCCCAAAAGACGGCCCGGCATAGCAACTCCGCGAAGTTTTTAGGAATGCTAAGGCCGGGGACAGGGAACAGGGAACAGGGAACAGGGAACGGGGAACGGGGGACGGGGAACAGGGAACGGGGAACGGGCGGGCCAGTGCTGGACCGCCTGCCGCAACGGGTTGGGTTAGCCGCCGCTCCGCATCTTGAGCATGCGGGCGACGATTGGACTGGCGACCGGTGGGTGCCAGGTCTTGTAGGCAATCTCGATCGGCACTGGCCATTCGGCATCGACGTCGAGGCGGTAACCGGGGGCACCAGCTTCGTTAAGGGCTTCGCAGGCGGCGCGAGCGACCGTGAGCATTAGCGCATCGTTGTGCGGGTTGCCGAAGCTGTGCCCAAACGGGAACTCGACGCCGACGACGCGGGAAGCATGCATTTTCAACGCCAGTTCCGGGATCATCGTCACCGTGACTGTGGGGATGCCGAGGGATTCGATTACACGCGCCAGCACGGGCACGTTCCTGCAGCAATCCGGTCAGGCAGGGGCAAGCATCAGCACATCGACAGCGCGCTCCTTCAGTCTGGCGGCGAGTTCGGGGCCCTGCACCGTCTGCCAATCGATGAGTTTGCGGTCCTGGTAGCCCATGAACGAGTAGTGCTCTGGGGCGAGCGCGCCGATAACGCCTTCTGCTTCGAGTGTTTGGAACGCCCGGATGGGGAGGACGACATTCACGTCTTCGAGGAGGTCTTCGTGGTTGATGTGGAGATGGGAACAGCCAATCTGTTCCACGCGGACGCCGGTGGGGATGACACGGTAGGTGGGATCGCCCCATTCCGGGTTCTGCCGTTCGCGCTCTTCATCGAACGGCTCCTGCGAGTCCTTGAGGAAGATGCCAGCAGACGTCATCAGGGCGACATTGCACTGGCTCAGCGGATTCGGGAGCGGTGCCCACGCCGCCGGTTCGTCGGTCGGCGGCATCGATTCGTACATGACCTTCATCGATCGGGGCAGGTACTTGTAGCTATCCACGGTCATTGGGCATTTCCTTCCTGTTCAAGACGCATTCTCAGCCCGCCGATGAGCAGGCTGCCGTCGTCGCGAAGCAATCCGCGTTCGCGGGCGGCGGATCGAGCGGCTTCGGCATCGGTTGCTGCGAAGTCGATTCCGCCGAGGCCTTCTGGACGGCCATCGGCGTTGGTCACGAAGCGGATCGTGGCGTTATCGACCTTCATTTCGAGGGCGCCAGAAGCGTTCCGGGCGAGGGGCTCCTGGATAATCTTGCTCCAGCGGGTTGCCACTTTCTCGGGGTCAGGGGATTGGATTTCGGCAGCGACGATGGCTCGGACGCGGTCCGTACGGACGAAGTCCGGCCACGGGCCGCGGATGGCGTGCGTCCAACCCGGGAACTGCTCGTCGGGCTTTTCGTGCCAGTCGATTTCGAGGAACGATCCGCCGGTGTCCTGGGGGTGGAGCTGCATCAGGCAGGACGTTTCGGTGTCCCGCTCCGCGACCACCCGCAGGCCAAGTTCCTTCACGCGGGCCTTGCGAGGGGCGTGGTCGTCGCACTGGCAGATGACCATGTAGCCGCCATCGCCGCCGCGGCGCTCGTGGTAGCGTCCACCCGCGGTGTTTTCGCGGACGGGCGAGCACAGCTCGATGAACTGCGTGCCGACCGGGAGCAGGCGATTCTGGAGGCCGTAGGCGGGCGGCAAGTGTTCGTCGATGTAGGCAACTTCGAGCCCGAACACGGCGTTCAGGTCGGCAACCACTTTCTCCACGTCTTCAACGATGAGGGCAATCTGACGGATACGAAGCCACATTTCGGCTACCTCCCCTTGAATTCTGGTTCGCGCTTTTCGACGAATGCACGGAAGGCGGCGCGGGAATCTTCCGAGGCGCCGGTGCGCTGGTGGCGTTCCGTCTCGAGGCGGATGTAATCGCGGAGGCCCATGTTTTCACCCGCGAGGAAGTTCTGTTTCATCGCGCGCAACGCCAGTGGCGCCGACTTCGCGAGGCGCTGGACGATGGCTCCGACATCCGCGCGGAACGTCTCGTCCGGAAAGACGCCGTTGACGAAGCCGACAGCCTCGGCCCGGCTGGCATCGAACTTGCCGTGGAGCAAGAAGAGTTCGCGAGCACGACCCGCGCCGACGATTCGCGGTAAGAGCCACGGCCCGGCCATATCGCCCGAGATGCCGACGCCGAGGAAGGCGCTATTGAAGTTCACGCCCTGCGCGGCGTAGCGAAGGTCGCAGGCCGCGGCCCAACCGAATCCGGCTCCGGCGCAGGCGCCGTTCACCGCTGCAACGGTGACCTGTGGCAACTCGTGAAGCATGGCGGTCAGTTGGAAATGCTCGGGGCTGAGCGGCTCTTCTCCCGCGCCAGAGCTGTAGTGCTGGAGGTCGGCGCCCGGACAGAAACCTTTGCCTGTGCCCGTGAAAACGACGACGCGGGTCTTGTGGTCTGACGGCAGGCCCAGGAGCACGTCATACAGGTCGCGCATCATCTGGTTGGTGATGCCATTCAGCCGGTCCGGCCGGTTCAGGGCGATGGTCCCCACCCCATCTGTTGATTCGTAGGTAATGGTTTCGTAGCTGGCCATGTGTCCCTCCGGACCTCAGTCCGGCTGATTCTACGAGGATCCCGAGCGGTCCGGCGTGGCGGTTGTGGAAATCGTTTGCACAGTCGCGTACGGGTGGCGCAAAGTGAAGGCGGCCCGGGGGTTTGCCTTCACTGCTCGCCGGTGCGGTCAACGTCGCGAGCACGGACAAGGAGACCTTCACGGAAACGCGATCCAGTCATCCGTTTGCCGTGCTCCAAAACCGGCAGTTCATGTTGCTCTTCCTGGGGACAACCCTTTCGATGGTCGCGTTCGGGATGATGCAGGTTGTGCAGGGCGTGGTGGCATTCGAACTGACCGGCAAGAACAGCGCGGTTGGGTTCGTGTTCCTCGGCCAGGGCATTTCAATGCTGTTTCTCAGCCCCATCGGCGGCGCCCTTTCCGACCGCGTATCGAAGAAGAAGATGCTGACTGCGGCGCAGTTCGTTATCGGCGTCATGTTCGGGCTGATCGCATTCCTCATTTCGGCGGGCCTTCTCACGATCATGATCCTGGCCGGGGCGAGCCTGGTGCTGGGCTGCATGTATTCGATGATGGGCCCCACCCGGCAGGCATGGGTCGGTGACCTGCTGGACGGCCCGGACCTGGCCAAGGGCGTGGCGCTCCAGCAACTGATGATGAACGCCACGCGTATCGTCGGGCCGCTGCTTGCGGGCGTACTCATCGGCTGGAGCGCTTTCGGCACGGCCGGAGCCTACTGCGTTATGGCGGCGCTCTTCGGGCTGGTGGTGCTGACGCTACTGCGAATGGCCGCATCGCCGCCACGCCCACGGACGAGCCGAACGTCGGTACGGGCGGACCTTTCCGAGGGATTCTCCTACATGTGGCGCGAGAAGGACGTACGGCTGCTGGCGCTGACGTTTGTTGGTGTGGTGCTGGCGGGATTCTCCTACCAGACGATCATGCCGGGCTACCTCGAAAACTCGCTTGGCCACCCGGCGAGTCATCTCGGGATCCTGTACGGAGCTACGGCTGTCGGTGGGATCCTGGTGACTCTTGTCCTCGCCGTGCGGCGGGTGAACAACCCCCTGGCCGTGATGTTGATGTTCGGCGCGGCGATGTCCGTCGCGCTGGCGCTGTTGGCCGTTGCCCCCGGTTTTGGTGTCGCGCTCGCCGTGGGAGGGCTCGTTGGAGCCGCATCGAGCGGGTTCCAGATGTTGAACAACGTCAACCTGATGGAGCGCGCCGACCCACAGTATTTCGGCCGCGTGATGTCCGTGACGATGATGGCCTTCGGGTTTAACTCGATTGTTTCGTTTCCCGTGGGCCTGATCGCCGACGCGGTTGGCGAACGGGCGACTCTCGGCGGCCTTGCCTGCGCGACTCTCCTGGTGGTGGCGGCCGGGGCGTTGGCGTTGCGGTCACGGACGCGGGAAGTGGCCGCGGCATTGCCCGCCGCGAGTTACGGCGCGCCCGGGAGCTAGCCCAAACGACGAACGACGAACGGCGACGGCCGCTGGTTTGGACGCGCTGGGGTTGTCACGAGAGGCCAGACCCTCTTCGCGGGCTGTGCGAGAGAGTTCCTATAGTTGTTGGCGCGGTGACCGTCGGCGAGCAACCGTTTGGCGGCATGCCGCCAGCCCCCCCGGTGGGGCGCGGGTACCGGGCGAATCACAACCGTTTGGCGGCATGCCGCCAGCGCCCCCGGTGGGGCGCAGGTACCGGGTCAGGGGATTGAGGCGTCGAAGTCCATGGAGATGTGCCCGGCATTTACGAGCCGCTGATACTCGCGTTCATCGACGCCGAGCAGTTCGCGATAGACATATTCGTTGTGTTCGCCAAGCGCGACCGGCGCCTGGCGGACGGACGTCGGCGTTTCGGAAAAGCGCAGAAACGGAGTGTTGAACCGGTAGGGCCCCTGGCCGTCGAAGAGCATCTGCGGTTGGAAAAGGCCACGCGCCACGGCGTGAGCATCATCGAAGGCGCGCGAGCCATCAACGATCGGGGCGGCTGCGATGCCGGCCGCCTGCAAAAGGTGGAAGAGGTCGTAGTCGTCCTGGTCGGCGGTCCACTCCGCGAGCTTCTGGTCTATCAGGTCATGTGCGGCGAGCCGTCCGGCGTTCGTTTCGAGTCCCGGCGCGACGGCCCATGCGGGACTTCCGAGGAGTCCGGCGAGCGACTGCCATTCCTTGTCCGAGTGAATCGCGAGTGAGATCCAGCGGTCGCCAACGTCCTCATGGGGCCCCTCGGGGCGGCAGGGGTAGACGCCGGTTGGCGCGAACCCGTAGATGGAGCGGTTGCCGATTCGTTCCGGGACTTCGCCGGTTAAGGCGTAGGTCATGAACGCCTGGGCGAGCATGGCTGAGGCGTTTTCGGCCTGCCCGATTTCGACGAGCTGTCCTTCTCCGGTCAGCTCGCGGTGGCGAAGGGCCATCATCACGGCGAGCGAGGCCTGGGCCCCGGCGAGGTAGTCACCCGAGAAGATGGGCGTGCTCTCCGAGGGGTCGGCATCCGCGTGGCCACGTAACAGCGTGTGTCCCATCACGCTCTCCAGGTGGACGCCGAGCGCCCGCGCCTGGTTGTACGGCCCGGTCGAACCGTAAGCAGGGACGCGGATCATGATGATTTTGTCGTTGTACTTGCGAAGCCAGTCGTAGGTGATCCCGAGGCCTTCCATGGTCTCGGTGGCGTTGTTCTCGACCACCACATCGGAAAGGGCGACGACCCGTCCGAAGATTTCCTTGCCCTCTTCGGTGCGCAAATCGACCGTGAAGCTTTTCTTGTTGCGGTACAACTGGACGAAGGTTGGGGTGTAGTTCCAGGGCCGCGGGCCTGGCTCGTTTTCGGGGAAGCCGCCAGCCGCGGCGGGAAGGCGGGCGATGAGTTCCTTCGAAGGCCGGGCGATCGTGCCGCGGGTCATCGGCTGCATGACGTGCGAGTTCTCGGCTTTCAGGACTTCGGCGCCGAGGTCACCCAGGAGGACCGTCGCGAACGGCCCCGCCCAGACGACGCAGAGGTCGATCACACGGATGCCTTCGAGCGGCAACCGAGGGTTGGCCGTATGCGTCCTGACGGTTCGCGCCGGCTTCCGGAGGCTGGCGATGACTTCGTCCCGATGCTCGTCCAGGAGCGGCGCGGGGCGGCGCAGTTCCCATGGCGAACTGGCCATGATGAACGGACGGCCGGGGATGGTGACTTCGCCGAGTGCCGAATGTTGGACGGTGCTCCAGAAGCCACGGTCTCGGAAGTGCGAGTCGGCGGCGATTTCGGCGACATCGAACAGCGGCCCACAGAGCACGCGAGCCTCCCGCGCGGCGGCCCAGATTTCACGCTTGGTGTGTTCGCTGAGCCACTCAAAGAAGTAGGCGTCAAGCTCCGCGGCGCTGTCCGGGTCGAGGATCGTTGTCCGCAGCTTCCATTTGGGGTCTTCCAGCCATTCGGGGTTGCCAAGCATGACGCCGAAACGGTCCATGCGATTCGATGCGCCCGTAAATTCAACCCAGCCGTCCGCGCATGGGTAGACGCCGCTGAGGACGGCCCTGCTCGAACGCGAGACGCGCGGAGTCTTCCTGTGGGAGAACTCGTAGGCAATGGTTGCGACATGCCGTCTATCGGCGCCGAGGAAGTGGCTGTCGGCGATGGAGAAGTCGACCCGCTGGCCGATGCCCTGCTGCTGACTGGCGAGGATGGCCGCCATAATCGCCGCCGAGGCGGCCGAACCCGATTCCACGAGCGACGCCGTGCCGTACATGGTGACCGGCTCGCGTTCGATGACGCCCATCGTGTACATCTCGCCGGCGAGGGCGAAGAGCGTCAGTTCGCTGCCGGAGTAGTCGCGGTAGGGGCTCTCCTGGCCAAAGTTAGTGATGGAAATGAGCGGCAGGTCCGGCCGTCGCGCGTGGATAACGTCCCAGCCGACCCCGAGTGCATCAAGCACGCCCGGGCGGAAGCTTTCGACCACGGCATCGGCGCGATCCACCAGCGAAAGAAACGTCTCGCGGCCGGCGGCGGTCTTCAGGTCGAGTTCGATGGAGCGCTTGTTGGTGTTGAAGTAGAAGAAGGTGCCGCTCTTTTCTGGGTGCGAGACACCTCCGGGAAACGGGCCGAGTTTGCGCGCCGGGTCGCCGCCGGGGCGCTCGACCTTGATAACGTCGGCGCCGAAGTCGGCGAGGAGCTTGGTCGCGTAGGGGCCGGTGATGTACTCGGTCAGGTCGAGTACGGTCAGTCCTTCGAGCGGTCCCGGCACGGCATATCTCCATCGGGTGGTGTGGCGGCCGAGCCTCGTCCTGGGCGAAACGAGCCAGCGCCGAATCCTAGCACAGGGTGCGCCCTCTGTAGGCGGTAGGCGAGGGGCCGTTGGAGTCGCGGGGCGCGAACCCTCACCCCCAACCCCTCTCCCACTGCGGTGGGCGAGGGGAGACGATTCGGGCAGCGCGGAGACCCGTTGGGCGGCATGCCGTCGTTCCCGGAAGGATCCTTTGAGGGTCGCGACTACGGAGATGCCGTGTCCCGGACATCCAGGCGAAGCTTGAGGGCAGATTCCAGGCGGCGTTCCAGGCGCTCCAGTTCGATCCGCTCAGCATCGAGGCCGGCGCGGCTGGTCAGTTCGAGACGTAGTGTTTCCTTCACCTGAGTTGCCCGAAACTCCAGGACCGGCGAGGGAATGCGCCTCCGGACGGCGCGGGCGAGACCAAGGAGGACGGCAAGGATATTCGCCGTCCGCGTGTCCTCGGGATTCACAATCGTGCGATAGGCGGAGAGGTCAATAGTTCCCCCGGCGGCGCCACGGACGAGGGCGGCGAGGATGACTATCTCCCGGTGGGAGAACCCGTGGAGGTCGCCGCTGTGGACCAGGTATTCGGCGTGACGGTCGCGGTTGTAGTAGTCGATGTGCATGCCGATCCCGGCAAGGCGGGCGGCGTGCAAGAGCAGTTCGAGGTCATTCTGACCGAGGCCATGAGCGGCGGACGTGGCTTCGAAGAGTGCGGCCGCCGCGTGGACCACGGGCTCGGCCGACAGTTCATCGACGCCGTTCGCGCGGGCAAGGCCGGAGATTGAGGCAGCCCGAACGTCCGGGAGGAGGGTGGCATCGTCGCGCAGTTCTTGCCAGACCAGCCCCTCGCGCAGGCCCTGGCCAACCACCGTCAGGCCTGAAGCCCCGGTCAGCTCCATCGCCTCGTCGATGACGATAGCGGCTGCATGGAGGATATCGGAGCGGTTACCGCCGACTCCGGGAATGCGGCGGCGGTCGTCGCTGGAAACGCGGGCCAACTGGTTCGTGAGGCGGCTAAATTGGCGGCGCGTGATGTGGAAGCCGTGGAGACGCCGTAGAGGATAGGACTGTTGAAGGCGGACGATTCGGGCGAGGTTGCGGACTGCTCCACCGGTGCCGAAGAGGACTTCGTGGGGTTCGGAAACGCTGAGGTGTTGGCGGACGGCCTTTCGTAGCAAGCGAACTTCACGGGGCGTTGCGGGATCGGATTTGAGGTACCGCTCGCGGGCGTAAATGGCGCCAAGAGGGGCGGACTGGACCTGCGCGAGGCCACGGCCGATAACGCGCATGAGTTCCAACGAGCCGCCACCGATGTCGAGGAGGTATCCGTCGCGAAAGGTGGTGCTATTTACGACGCCGAGGAACCCGCAGAAAGCTTCTTCGTATCCCGAGAGAACCCTGACATGGAGACCGGTCTGCCGTAGTGCCTCGTCGATGAATTCCTGGCTGTTAGCTGCGCGCCGGAGTGCTTCGGTACCGACGACGGTGATCATCGATGGCTGGTGGGACCGCGCGACCTGCGACATCACGCGGAGGGCGCGCAGGCCGCGTTCGATGCCTTCGGGGGTGAGCAGCCCGGATTCCTGGCCTTCTCCCAGGCGAGCTTCGAACCGTTCCTCATCGACGACTTCGAAGGCGGAGGGCGTCAACGACCGGGCAACAAGCAGCCGTACGGAGTTCGAGCCGACATCAATGATGGCCATTGTCCTGCGTTGATCCAAGAAAGGCGCCTCGTCCCGCCATCATTCATCATTGTGGTCCAAGTGTTAACAGAGGCTAAGGGCGCGGCCAAACGTTGAATCGGAATAGCTCACATCGCGGGCTTGACTCCAGTCGTATAGAATGTCGTGGAGCGTGAAGGGAGTCGTGCCTCATGAGCCGAAAAATGATTGGCGCCATCCTGTTGCCAATTCCGTTCGCAGCGCTTCCCGTGGTGGTGGTCCTTGCCGGTGCGCTGTTCAGTTCCGCGGGCGCCGAAGAGGACTTCGTGAATCGCGAAGACCTGCCTCGGATCGAGCAGTTCGTGAGTACGGACGTGGCAGCGGTGGAGGAAGACACGCTGGCGAGAGCCAACCTGAATGACCGCTCCGAGGGGTGCGACTCGGGCCTTGAGGGCGAGTTCTAAGGCGGCCTACCGACTGTGCTAGGATGGGCGCCAGAGGCGCGAGCGCTAAACACTGTGTACGGCGCCACGCCCCTGGAGGTTCGGCTGTGACAGCTACCCGGACGTCCGGGCGGACACGCTCGGCCAAGACCATCGACGAGTACCTGTTGAGCGAACAGCAACTCGAAGAGATGTATTACTCGATGTACCTGGCCCGGAAGTTGAACGAGCGCATGCTGGCCCTGAACCGCCAGGGCCGCGCCCCGTTCGTAATTGCGGGGGCGGGCCAGGAAGCTGCCCAGGTCGGCGCGGCGATGGCACTTCGCCAGGGAACGGACTACCTCGCCCCTTACTACCGGGATCTCGGCATGAACCTCGTGTTCGGCATGACGGCGCGCGAGGCGATGCTGAACCTTCTCGCGAAACGTGACGACACGAACAGCTATGGCCGCCAGATGCCTTCCCACTGGGCGAACAGCGAGCGCAGAATCGTGACCCAATCCAGCGTGGTGACGACCCAGTTTTTGCATGCCGCCGGAATCGCCCTGGCGGCAAAGCTGCGAAAAGACCCGATTGTGGTGATGGCCTGCTGCGGAGAGGGAAGCACGAGCCGCGGCGACTTCCACGAAGCGCTGAACTTCGCGGCTATTCACAAGCTACCGGTAATCTTCTTCGTCGAGAACAACGGCTGGGCCATCTCCGAACGGCCCGACAAGGCAATGCCTGTCGCGAATGTTGCCGACCGGAAGCGGGCGTACAACATGCAGGGCGCGGTTGTGGACGGGATGGACGGCATCGCGGTCTATCAGACGGTGCGGCCGGCGGTCGACCAGGCGCGCAAGGGCGGTGGCCCATTCCTGATCGAGGCGAAGTGCTACCGGCTCTGGCCACACTCAAGCGACGATGATGACAGCCGCTACCGGCCGAAACAGGAGTTGGAAGAGTGGACCCGGAAGGACCCGATTCTGCTCTTTCGCAACCGGGTGGAAACGGACGGCATCTTCCCCAAGGAAGACCTCGACGAGATAGAGGCGCGGGTCGAGGAAGAAGTTCGTGAAGCCGCCCAATGGGCGTTGATGCAGCCCGATCCCGAGCCGGAGGACGCGCTCGGGTATGTCTACAAGGAGCTTTGAATGGCGCTAATGACGGTCATCGAAGCTGTGAAGACCGCCCTCGATGAGGCAATGGCCGCGGACGATCGCGTTTTCCTCCTCGGCGAGGATGTAGAGGCGGGTGGAGTTTTCCGAGCCACGGAAGGGCTTCACGCGAAATACGGCGAGCGGGTCATCGATTCACCGTTGGCGGAATCGTCGATCATCGGCCTGAGCATTGGCGCGGCGCACTACGGCCTTCGGCCAGTTGCCGAGATCCAGTTCGCCGACTTCATCCATGCCGGCTTCGACCAGATGTGCAGCGAGGCCTCGCGCTGGTGCTACCGCACCCGCGGCGACGCTCACCTGCCGATGGTGGTACGGACACCATGGGGTGGCGGCGTGCATGGGGGCCAACACCATTCCCAGAGCATCGAGGCGTATTACGCCCACATGCCGGGCATCAAAGTGGTAGCGCCATCGTTTCCAGCGGACTATCGAAGCCTGCTTCATGCCGCAATCGCGGACCCCAACCCGGTGTTGTTTCTCGAACACAAGCGGACGTACCGGTTGATTCGGCAGGAGGTGGAAGGGGCGCCGGCGGAAACGCAACTCGGCAAGGCCCGGATCACACGAAAAGGCGATGACCTGACTATCTTTGCCTACGGGCTAATGCTGCATGAATCGTTGGCGGCGGCGGAAACGCTGTCGTCGGAGGATATCGAATGCACGGTGGTCGACTTGTTGACGCTGAACCCAATCGATCGGGAAACCATCCTGGAGGCGGCGAAGGCGACCGGGAAGGTGCTCATCGTCCACGAGGACACGTTGACCGGCGGGCTCGGCGGAGAAATCGCTGCGATCATCGCCGAACATGCCTTCGAGTACCTGGATGCACCGATCCGGCGCGTTGCCGGGCCGGACATCCCCTCGATGCCGTTTCATCACGCGATGGAAGACTTCTTCATGCCAAACCGCGAGAAGATTGCGGCGGCGGCGCGGGAACTGGCGGCGTACTAGTGATTCACGATTCGGCCCTCACCCCCCGACCCCCTCTCCCGACTCGTGCCTCACGGGCGAGGGGGAGCCGAACGCTCGCGGGAGGTCAACTGTGGCTACGGTGAAGATGCCGCAGCTTGGCGAGAGCGTTACCGAGGGGACGATTATCCAGTGGTTCAAGCAGCCGGGAGACCCGGTGAAACTTGATGATCCATTGTGCGAAATCGAGACCGAGAAGGTCACCGCGGAACTGCCATCGGAGTTCGAGGGGACGATGGGGAAGATCCTCGTGCCCCAGGGGGAGACGGTCGAAGTCGGCGCTCCCCTCTGCGAGATAGAGACGGCGCCCGCCACGGCCACGGCCACGGCCGCGGTGGGCGGAGGCGCCGGGCGCTGGATGGGAGGGCCGATGGCGATCCCCCCCGACGACGCCACGCTGGAAGCCGCGGCGCCCGTCGCCACGGTAGGCTCCATTCCCGTCGCGTTGGGCGTCAAGCGAAGCTCCCCGAGGACGAACCCGGACGACCGGTCGCGGTACTACTCGCCAGCGGTGATGCGGCTGGCGAACGAACGCGGGCTCGACCTCACGCAGGTGCAGGGGACGGGCATCGGCGGACGAATCACGCGGAAGGACGTTGACGCGTTTGTCGTGGTGGGCCCGGAATCGGCCGCTGTGGCGCAACCAGGGCGCCCTGTGACGCCGAGGTCCGCCTCTCCTGGCTCGAAGGGGAAGGGGTACGAGGTCGTGCCGCTTTCGGCCACGCGACGGACGATCGCGGAACATCTGACGCGTTCGAACGTTGAAGCTCCGCAGGCGTGGACAATGGTGGAGGTCGACGTCACTGGCCTGGTGGCGCGGCGGAACCGCGAAAAGGAACGGTTTGAACAACTGGAGGGCACCGGCCTCACCCTGCTCCCCTATTTCACGGTCGCGGTGTGCGAGGCGCTGAGTGAGTTCCCGATGCTCAATGCCCGCTGGGAAGGGGACGAACTCCGCCACTACAGTGCGTTCAACATTGCCATCGCGGTGGCGACGGAACATGGCTTGATTACGCCCGTGATCAAAGACGCGGGCGACCTGAGCGCGTTCGGCCTCGCAAGGCGAATCGCGGACCTCGCGCAGCGGGCACACGCGCGGAAGCTGCGAGTCGAGGATATCGAGGGCGGGACGTTCACGGTGAACAACACCGGGTCGTTTGGGTCTGTCGCATCGAAGCCGATTGTGAACATCCCCCAGGTGGGCATCGTGACCATGGAGCGCGTGGTGAAACGGCCCGTGGTAGTGGAGAACGACGCGATTGCCGTCCGTTCGATGGTGAACGTCTGCCTGAGCTTCGACCACCGGGCGCTGGACGGACTCGAAGCGGGGGGTTTCCTGGCCTCGTTGCGGGCAAAGCTTTCCGCTATTCGTTAGCAGGAGGGAGTGGGCGGTCGCTCGAAATGAGGGC
>JANPDX010000580.1:0-5809 GCA_031431695.1 Dehalococcoidia bacterium | reverse complement strand
CTTGGACTGAATCCACGCGGCCGAAATCTTCCCTATCGCAAGTTCCTTCGTGGGCAGGAAACGCCATACGCGCGAGGGAGTTAGCCGTGTCCAGCGAACTTTTGAAAAGCGGACGCCCACGATGTCCGTGGTAACCGATTCGGTTACCCAGTACCGCCCCGATACCGTCGCCCTGTAGTAAGCCTCGTTCCTGTCCACCAGGACGCTGCACTTGATGCCAGGGTCGTTTAGTGAGTTCTTGGTGACTCGAAACTCGCCGCGAACAGGGGAATCCGTGAGTTGGTTGATGCGCCAAAACATGACCACGGCGAACCCAACGAACCCAAGAGCGGCGAACAACTGCCACGGCGCACCGCCCACGCTCGCCACGTCCAAAACTAGCGACCCGACACCGAACAACGCGCTGCTCACAGCAGCCACCCCCTGCCTTACAGAACCGAACCAATGATTCATGATCCCCCCTGTGCCGAGTGGCCCCAGCGGGGTTAATCTCAGCGGTGTTCAAAATACACCGCCTTGCGTCTGATATACAATCCCGCCCTAACGCCTATCCTCTATCGCCTACAAGGCTGGTGCCGAAGGTGGGATTCGAACCCACACAGGTTTTAGCCTAGCGGTGTTTGAGACCGCCGCGTCTGCCATTCCGCCACTTCGGCCAGCTAAATTATGATAGTGCCTCCCGCGTTTTCAGGCCTGCGGACCATCGGGAACCCGAGCCAGTGCGACGGTTAGTGCCCTGCGCTTTGCACCTTGCCGCCCGGCACCGAGACTATCATTTCGAGCAGTTTTTCCGTGACCTTCGGCTCGAGGCCTTCGGTGTGGCCCTTGTCCAAGCGTACGACGTCCGCAATTACGCGGCCGTCCCGCGCGTTGGGGTAGAGGTAGACTTGAGCGGTCCCCGGTCGTGGGAGCAGGCCCCATGACGCATTGGATTTTCCTTCGCGGGTCGTGTCGTAGATTTGGCCGGGTTCGGTATCGACGACGTCGGGCATGCGGACGCGCGGGCCGGCGCCGTATTTTTCGGCCCACGGCGAGGTCTCCGGGAGCGAAGTCATTTCGTGCTCGCCGGTGGCGAAGATGAACGAGATGTCGCAGTCGGGTGTGGAAGCCCTGCCCGGGCGAGGTCCGTTCGTCCCCGCCATTTCCGGCGGCAGCGGCCCACGGACCGGTACGAAAAACGCCGCCGGAAGCTCGATCGGCCCGATTCGGCCGCCGGAAAGGCTGAGCCATCCATCGACCCGGCCCTTGAAGAAGTCGCTTTCCAGCAGGCGGTTCGAGGTCATTCCACCCTGCGAATGCCCAACGAGCCAGAACGCCTTGATGTTCTCGCCGCCGTACTTCTCGAAGACCTGGTCCACGATGTTGCGGAGGTGCTCGTCATCGGCCTCGGCTACCCAACGGCGCATTGGCTCCTTCGTAGCGCACGAAGGCGTCGCGATGACAAGGCGGTACTTCTCCTTGTAGTCGAAGGCCGGGAAATACCTGCGTTGCCACGCTCCAACGGAGCCGCCGCCGTGGAGGTTAAGAAGGAAGACGACCTTTTCGCCCGGCTGGAGGTCATCAGGGTCGTCGAGGAAGAACTTTCGGCCCGTCTTTTCGTCGACACCGGTGGTGCTGCTCATGTGGTTTTCTCCTTTTGTGGCGCAAATAGTGGCCCCGAATCGAGATTCGCGCCAAACGGGCGGCGGGCCAGCGGAACCCGCTTCGCCACCCGCGTACAATCCGGCTCATGAACTTCGAGCCCACCGAATCCCAAACGCAAATCCGCACCCAGGCGAAGGCGCTCGCCGGGCGTTTTGACGACGCTTATTGGCGCCAGTGTGACGGGGCGCACGAGTTTCCCTGGGACTTCTACAAGGCGTTCGCGGAAGCTGGTTGGCTGGGCATCGCGATCCCCGAGGCGTACGGTGGCGCCGGGCTCGGGATAACCGAGGCATCCATCCTGCTGGAGGAAGTCTCGGCATCAGGTGCCGCGATGAACGGCGCGACCGCCCTCCACCTCACAATATTCGGGCTGAATCCGGTGGTGAAGCACGGCACGGAGGAACTGAAACAGCGCATCCTCCCGGGGGCAGCGGCGGGCAACCTGCACGTGGCGTTCGGCGTCACCGAACCAACCGCCGGCAGCGACACGCCGAGCATATCGACGTTCGCCCGCCGCGACGGTGACGACTTCGTTATCTCCGGACAGAAGGTCTGGACCTCGAAGGCGAAAGAGTCGTCGAAGGTCTTGCTGCTCGCGCGGACGGCGAAGATCGAGGATTCGGCCAAGCGCACGGATGGCATGACGCTGTTCCTGGCGAACCTCGACCCGGCCCACGTCACCATCCGTGAAATTGAAAAGCTCGGGCGCCACGCCGTCGATTCGAACGAAGTCTTTTATGACGATCTGCCGGTGGACGCGCGGGATGTCGTCGGCGAGGTTGGACGTGGCTTTCACCACCTGCTCGACGGGCTCAACCCGGAGCGCATCCTCGTGGCTTCGGAAGCTCTCGGCACGGGACGGGTGGCCCTCGACAAGGCGGTCCAGTATGCGAAGGACCGTGTCGTCTTCGGCCGCCCAATCGGGCAGAACCAGGGCATTCAGTTCCCGCTGGCGGATAGCTACGCGAAGCTGAAGACAGTCGAACTGTTGATACGTAAGGCGGCGTGGCTCTACGACAGCGGCCAGCCGTGTGGCGCCGAAGCGAATATGGCCAAGTATCTCGCATCCGAGTGGGGCTTCGAAGCCGCCGACCGCGCGCTCCAGGTTCATGGCGGCTTCGGCTACGCAAAGGAGTTCAACGTTGAGCGCTATTGGCGCGAGGTGCGCGTCATGAAAATCGCGCCCGTGACCAACGAGATGATCCTCAACTACATCGGTCAACATGAATTGGGTCTGCCGAGGTCCTACTAAGCGCCGGATTGCAAGGCCGGCCCGCTGCGGTTGACACCCTCGACCCAGGATCTCGCCGGCGTTCTCCATTGCCCGCCGGCTGACGCGCTCCTATGCAAAGTTGGTGATCTGCCGTTAACCATGGGGATGGAAACGGACGGACCAAAGCCCACCGAACTGCTTCAGCGCCTGTCAGTGGCATTGGGGGCTGCCGAATCGCCGGTCGAAGTTGGCGCGGCATTCTCAGGATTCGGGCCCGACCTGTCTCGATTGCTCCGGGTACAGCAGCTCACGCTGATCGCTTGCGAACGAAACCGCGAATGGGTCTCGGTGATTGGAGAACATCCAGCGGGAGCGAACGTCCTATCGGCAAGACCGGCGCGGGAGGTGGCGCTCGATGCCGTAGGGTCGTTTCCTGACGGCATTGAGTTCTTTCCGGCCGAATCGGCCGCACCGGCAGCAGCGCAGATGGCGGCCGCCGGCTTCACTCATGCCTGGGCGGGTCCACTGCTCGTCAAGGGAGCGACACTCGGGATGCTATCCATGGCCCGACGGCCAACGGATCGCTTCGACGAAAGCGACCTGGGGTTCGCGCGCGAGGTAGGTTCGCTTGTTGCTGCTCGCCTCGGAGTGTTCGCGTCGCGGGCGCGGGCGGCCGAAGAAGCGGCGCGCGGCGACCTCGTTTCGGAAGTCTGCCGTTGGCCCGATGGAGATGAGGCGCCGCAAGAGCTCTTCACGCGTCTCCAGCAACTCCTCTGGACCAGCGTTCCGGCTGAGGGAGGAATGCTCTTCGAGTCTGACGGACTGTCGGACCCTCGCTTGCTCGCCTCCGCTGGCTGCGTCTCGAACAGCGGCATCCCGTTGCGCCTGATCAACGACCACGTTTCAGCTAATGACGGCAAGCCAGTGATAGAACCTCAGAGTCCCGCCGGAAGCCGGCTGACCCTGGTTCCGCTCCGCCGGGCCGCCACGACCATTGGAGTTTTGGCACTTACACAGTCCGGGGGAGTACCGCCCAGCACGCGCGACCTGGAATTCCTGGGATTTCTTTCCACCGTCCTGGCGCAGGCGCTTGTTAGCCGCCAGCGTGAAGCTCAACTCCGCGCCGCCGAACGACGCTACCAGCACCTCTTCCACACCGCCCCGGCGATGTACGCGATTATCGGCGTCGAGACGGCCGTTCCCCTCATCGTTGACTGCAACGCCCTCTTCCTCAAGACGTTGGGGTACTCAAAACGCGACGTCATCGGGAAGCCCCTCTCGCAATTCGACCCATCCGAGCGAAGCACCCGCGAAGGCCATCCGCTGTCGGGCGTTGGTGAAGAAGAACGGATACTTGTCGCCCAGAGCGGTCACGTGATCGACACGCTCCTGAGAACAACGCCGGAATACGATTCGAACGGGAAGATTGTGGCGCTTTGCGCGATGTACATCGATATGAGTGAACGCAATAACCTTCAACGCCAACTCGCGCACCAGGCGTTTCACGATCCGCTGACGGACCTGCCGAACCGGGTCCTCTTCCTCGACCGCCTGGGACATGCGTTGCGCCGAAACTCGGGCGTCGCCGTCGCACTCCTGGATCTGGATGACTTCAAGGTGGTGAACGACAGCCTTGGACACGCAAGCGGAGACGACCTCCTGGTCGCCGTTGCCCGGAGACTTTCGGCCTTCCTGATGCCCGCTGACACGATCGCCCGCATGGGAGGAGACGAGTTCACCATCCTCCTTGAAGACCCGGGTTCGGAAGACGGAGCGCTGGCACGGATGGAAGCCCTCGCGCAGGCATTCGAAGTACCGTTTCAACTGGGCGAACGCGAAGTCTACATCGATGCGAGCATCGGACTTATCTTCGAGACCGACCCGGATATCGGCGCCGAGGAACTCTTACGGCGCGCCGACGTCGCCATGTATGAAGGCAAGCGAAATGGTAAGGGCGAAGTCCAGCTGTTCGACGAAAAGTTCCAGCACATTGCGCGGCACCGCCTGGACCTCGAAACCGAACTCCGAGTCGCCATCGAAACCGGCCAGATCACGCCCTGGTATCAGCCCGTCATCAACCTGGTAACCGGCGAACTGGCGGAGATGGAAGCCCTGGCGCGTTGGGATCACCCCCAACGAGGAATACTTCAGCCTTCCGAATTCATCGACATGGCGGAAGCCAACGGTCTCATCATTCCTTTGGGGCGAGCTATCCTTCGCAAGGCGTGTTCTGACGCCAAACGATGGATAGAAGCGTTCGACCTTGCTCCAACGTTTCGCGTCGCGGTGAACGTTTCGGTGAAGCAACTCGAACAGCCGCGAATCGTCGAAGAGGTCCTCGCGATCCTCGAAGAGATTGGTCTGCCACCGAATCGTCTGAAACTCGAAGTCACGGAGAGCATCATGCTCAGCGAGGGCGATGGCGCGGTCGCAAAACTTGAACGGCTCGTCGCCGCCGGAGTCGGCATCGCGATCGACGACTTCGGGACCGGCTACTCGTCGCTGAGCAACCTCAAGCGGCTCCCTGTGGATACGGTGAAGATCGACCGGTCATTCGTCAGCGGACTGGGGACCGAGGGGAGAGATACAGCGATCGTCCAGGCGGTTGTTGCGTTCGCGGAAAGCATTGGGCTTACGGTGACCGTGGAAGGCGTCGAGACCCTGAGCCAGGTGAATGCGGTGCGCGGCCTCGGCTGCGACCTTGGGCAAGGGTACTACTTCTCCCGGCCGGTGCCGGCGGCCCAGCTGGAAGCCTTCCTTGGGACGAAGCGACTCGCCGCCTAATCCACCAATCCATGGGCGGCGGCAAACGGGTCCCATGCGGGGTCTCGATGCCACTCGTATTCCGTCATGAGTGCAAGCTGCTCGGCGACGGGCGAGCCAAAGTGCCGGGCGATAACCGCCAACGCCATGTCGATGCCCGCGGAAACGCCTGACGACGTGGCGTAGGCG